>JBGTCW010000001.1:0-2868 GCA_041748635.1 Ilumatobacteraceae bacterium
TGTGCGCAGATCTGCCCGCGGGCGAACTGGTGGTGCGCATTTTTCGGAAAGGGGGGAGCGGAGGGGTGCGGATAGCGTGGGCGGTCGTGTCCGACCGCATCACCCCCGAGGCCGTTGCCAAGGTGGCCAAGCTCGCCCGGCTGTCATTGAGCGACATCGAGCTGCACCAGGCGACCCACCAGCTGAGCGACATGCTCGATCACTTCGCCGACATCGACGCGCTCGACCTCGACGGCGTCGAGCCGATGACGCACCCCACACCCATCGCCAACGTGATGCGCGACGACATCGAGATGGACTGCCTCGACCGCGACGAGGTGCTCGCCGCCGCTCCGGCTGCCGAGGACGGACGCTTTCGTGTGCCACCGATCGTCGGGCTGGAGGACTAGGCGTGAGCGGCACCAACGAGCGGGCCGAACTCCCGACGTCCGCAGTCGACATCGCGTGGAACGTCCGCAACAACCTCACGACCGCCCGCGAGGTGCTCGAACGCCACCTTGCGGCGATCGACGAACGCGAGGGTGAGATCCACGCGTTCAACCTGGTGCTCGCCGACGAGGCCCGCGCCCGGGCCCAGGGGATCGACGAGGCGGTTGCCGACGGTCGCGACCCCGGGCCGCTCGCCGGTGTGCCCGTCGCCCTGAAGGACAACATGTGCACGCACGGGATCCCGACGACCTGTTCGTCGAGGATCCTCGACGGTTGGCGACCGCCGTACGACGCCACCGTGGTCACCCGGTTGCGCGATGCCGGGGCGATCATCGTCGGCAAGACGAACCTCGACGAGTTCGCCATGGGGTCGAGCACCGAGAACTCGGCGTTCGGGGCGACCCGCAACCCGCACGACACCAGTCGTGTCCCTGGCGGCTCCAGTGGTGGGTCAGCGGCAGCCGTCGCTGCAGGGTTCGCAGCGGTGAGCCTGGGCTCGGACACCGGTGGCTCGATCCGCCAGCCGGCAGCGCTGTGCGGGGTCGTCGGGGTCAAGCCCACCTACGGCGCGGTCAGCCGCTACGGCCTGGTCGCCTTCGCGTCGAGTCTCGACCAGATCGGACCCTTTGCCCACGACGTGGCCGACGCGGCGCTCGTGCTCGAGGCGATCTCGGGTCACGACCCGATGGACTCGACGTCGATCGCTCGGCCGCCGCTCGACATCTCCCGCCAGCTCGACATGGGTGTCGCCGGTTTGCGGGTGGGGCGCATCACCGACCTGCCAGCCGGTGCCAGCCCCGACGTCGCATCCCGTCTCGACGAGGCGTTCGACGCGCTCCGTGATGCCGGCGCCGAGATCGTCGACGTGGAGGTGCCGGCCTTCGGCTACGGGCTCACGGCGTACTACCTGATCGCGCCCGCTGAGGCATCGAGCAACCTCGCCCGGTACGACGGTGTTCGCTTCGGCCATCGGGTGGAGGCACCCGACACCAACGCGATGTACATGGCGACGCGAACCGACGGCTTCGGCGCCGAGGTCAAGCGCCGGATCATGCTCGGCACGTATGCGTTGTCGGCGGGCTACTACGACGCCTACTACGGCCGGGCGCTCAAGGTTCGCCGTCGGATCGCCGCCGACTTCGGTGCCGCGTACGAACGCGCCGACGTGCTCCTCACCCCGGCGTCGCCGACGGTGGCGTTCCGTCTCGGCGACAAGACGTCGGACCCGATGTCGATGTACCTCTGCGACACCTACACGATCCCCTCGAACCTCACCGGCGACCCCGCCATGAGCGTGCCGTTCGGATCCGGCGACGACGGTCTGCCGGTCGGGGTGCAGGTCCTCGCGCCGGCGTTGGAGGAGTCACGAATGTTCCGCACCGCCGCCGAACTCGAACGGAGCGCACCGACGTGACCGACGTGACCGACGTGACCGACATCGCGAATGCACCGACCGAGACGGCCCCGACGGAGACGTGGAGCCTCCGCGGCTACGAGATGGTCGTGGGGCTCGAGGTGCACGTCGAGCTCGCGACTCGCACCAAGCTCTTCTCCGCGTCGCCGAACCGATTCGGTGACGAACCGAACACCAACATCGACCCGGTCACGCTCGGTCTGCCGGGCGCGCTGCCGGTGCTCAACCGGCAGGCGGTCGAGCTGGCGATGCGGCTCGGTCTCGCGCTCGACTGCAGGGTGCAACGCTCGACGTTCGCCCGCAAGAACTACTTCTATCCGGACATGCCCAAGGCGTACCAGATCAGCCAGTACGACGAGCCCATCTGTGTCGACGGCTGGCTCGACCTCCCTGGGAGCATCCGGGTCGGGATCGAGCGGGCGCACCTCGAGGAGGACACCGGCAAGTCGACACACGTCGGCGGCAGCGGCGGCCGCATCCACGGCAGCGACTTCTCGCTGATCGACTTCAACCGGGCGGGCGTTCCACTGGTCGAGATCGTCAGCCGTCCCGACATTCGCACGCCCGAGCAGGCCAAGGCGTACGTGAGCGAGCTGCGGGCGATCCTCGTCGCCGTTGGAGCGTCCGATGCGAAGATGGAGGAGGGCTCGATGCGCGTCGACGCGAACGTCAGCGTGCGGCTGCCCGACGCCGAGTTCGGCACTCGCTGCGAGATCAAGAACGTCAACTCGGTCCGTTCGGTCGGTCGGGCGATCGAGTACGAGGCGCAACGTCAAATCGGCATGCTCGAAGCCGGCGAGACGATCCGGCAGGAGACCCGCCACTGGGACGAGAACGACGGCCGCACGCACACGTTGCGCTCGAAGGAGGATGCCGACGATTACCGGTACTTCCAGGAGCCCGACCTCGTCGTCGTCGACCCGGATCCGGAGTGGATCGAGCGGGTGCGCGCAGGCCTGCCCGTGCTGCCCGCAGCGCGTCGTGCTCGCCTCGCGGAGCTGACGGGTCAGAACGCCGATGCCGAG
>JBGTCW010000002.1:0-13033 GCA_041748635.1 Ilumatobacteraceae bacterium
AGTAGAGCGCAGCGAGCAGCACGACCAGCAGCACGTACCAGATGCCGGTCGTGAAGCCCTCGCCGACGGCTCTCGCCGCGGACAGCGACAGATCGAGCCCGATCGAGGAGATCTCGCGCGCACCGAACAGCGACTTGTACAGCGCCGAATCGATCGCGAGGTATCGAGGAATGAAGCCGGGGTCCAGGACTTCGTCCTGGCGCTCGAACGCCGACCACACTGCATCGGAGACGGGTCGGGCGCCACCGATCGGGCGGTAGGCCAGGCCCTGCAGCACGCGGAACATGATGTAGAACACGGGCGCCTGGGCAAGCAGCGGCAGGCACGACGCCATCGGGTTGACCTTGTGCTCCTGATAGAGCTTCATCATCTCTTCGTTGAGCTTCGTGCGGTCGTTGCGATACTCGTTCTGGAGCTTGCGCATCTCGGGCGCGAGCTTCTGCATCTCGAGCATGCCTTTGGTGCTCTTGAGTGTCAGCGGCGTCGTGATCGCCATGACCACACCGGCGATCAGCCCGATCGCGATGGTGTAGCTGTTGGTGAAGCCGTAGAACCACGACAACAGCGCGGCGGGAATCTCGAACATCAGTGGACGTCCTCTCGAACCGGGGTGCGGAGCTCAGGAACCGGATCGAACCCGCTCGGGCCGAACGGACGGCACCGCACGAGGCGCGACAACGTCAGCCACCCACCGCGTGCGGTCCCGTGTCGTTCGAACGCCTCGTGGGCATAATTCGAGCAGGTGGGGTGGAAGCGACACGGTGACGGGCGTCCGGCGAACGCACGCTGGTAGCACTCGATCCACCGCAATGCCTGGCGCTGGGTTCGAGTTGTCACGGAATCACCGGTGTTCGGGGAATCTTGGCGAACAACGTGTGCACGCGCTGTTCCAACTCGGCGAACGTGTGTTCGCAGGCGGTTGGTCGAACGCCGATGAGGTACAGCCCTGGCGGGACGTCGCACGTGGCGATCACGGCGCGGAGACGTCGACGAAGACGGTTGCGGCGCACGGCAGGACCGACGGCGCGACCGATCGCGAACGCCACCTGGGGAGACTCCAGGTCGGGATCGAGGACGAACGAACACCACAGCGAGTCGGTCCGGACCCTGACTCCGTCACGCCGGAGGCGGACGAAAGCGTCACGTTCGCGGACCCGGTCGATCAAGCGGAGAGACGGGCGCGACCCTTGGCCCGGCGAGACTTCAAGACCGCACGGCCGGCGCGGGTACTCATACGCGCGCGAAACCCGTGCTTGCGGGCTCGGCGACGGTTGTTGGGCTGAAAGGTACGCTTCACGGCTGACTCCGGCAGGTTCGAGACACATCATGCTCCGTCGACGAACGCCCATGCGCGCGCCTCACGGCTGACCTGGCAAGGCTAGAGGCAGCCGCACACCTCCGCCAACCGACTCGGCCAAACCACATCGATGTAAGTTGTCCACAGTCTGCATGTCGTCGCATCACCCCAGCGTGTGAGCCATGTCAGCGCCATCGATCGGCGCGGGGCGCAAAGTTTTCCACGCCGGGCACACGTGCTAGGTTCGCTCTCCCGCCACGTACACCGACATGTCCACATTCTGTGGACAACGGTGTGGACCGCTGGCGACGACAATCGGGAGATCTCAGGTGACGGACAGCGCAGACGTGTGGACACAGGTGACATTGTCGCTGCGCTCGCAACTCGCTGAATCAGTCTGGTTCTCCACGTTCCAAGACATCGCACCGTTGCCCTCCGACGACGACACACTTCGGCTCCTGGCACCGAGCGCCTACGTCCGCGACCGCATCCTCAGCCGATATCTGCCACTCGTCACCGAAGCGCTGCACGACGCGGACGAAGGTCATCGATCGGTCGAGATCGATGTCGTCGCCACCGAGAGCACCCCGAGCGCCCCCTCCTCGCTCGATCTCCACGGCGACACCGACGACATCGGCGACACCCCCACCGGGCCGAACGCGGAGTCCGCACGTGACAGCCCACGGTCGCTGCTGCTCGACGAAGCCGGGCTCAATCCGCGATACACGTTCGAGACCTTCGTCAAGGGCGCATCGAACCAGTTCGCGCTGGCGGCGGCGCTGCGCGTCGCCGAAACACCCGCTCGAAGCTACAACCCGTTGTTCATCTACGGATCCGCCGGTCTCGGCAAGACCCATCTGTTGCATGCGATCGGCCATTACGTCCACTCGAACTACCAGCACCACGAGGTGCGATACGTGTCGACGGAGACGTTCATGAACGAGTACGTCGACGCGATCCGCCAGAACACCACGAACTCGCTCCGACGCCGGTATCGCGACATCGACGTGCTCCTCATCGACGACATCCAGTTCATCGCCGGTAAAGAAGGCCTCCAGGAGGAGTTCTTCCACACGTTCAACTCGTTGCACGGGGCGAACAAACAGGTTGTCATCTCGTCGGATCGGATGCCCGACGCCATCCCGACACTCGAAGAACGCCTGCGGGGACGCTTCAAGTGGGGCTTGATCACCGACATCCAGCCGCCCGATCTCGAGACCCGTCTGGCGATCCTTCGCAACAAGTCCGAACGCGATCGGGTCCTCGTCCCTGACGACACCCTCGAATTCATCGCCACCAACATCGCCACCAACATCCGTGAGCTCGAAGGTGCGCTCATCCGGGTGACCGCATTCGCCAGCCTCAACCAGGTGCCGATCACCACAGATCTCGCCGAGACCCAGTTGGCTGACCTCCTCACCGACAGCAAGCCCAAGGCCCGCACCGACGACGAACTCCTCGCCGACATCGCCACGATCCTCAGGTTTCCCGTCGAGGACCTCAAGGGGCGCAGCCGCCAGCGTCCACTCGTCACCGCCCGCCAGATCGCCATGTACGTATTCCGTGAGCTGACCGACTTGAGCTACCCAGCGATCGCTCGTCTGTTCGGCGGCCGGGATCACACCACCGTGATCCATGCCAACGAGAAGATCCAGCGCCTGATGAGCGAGCGCAAGCAGATCTACGACCAGGTCACCGATCTCCTGCAGCAGCTCAAGGCATGAACAACATTGGGGACACTGGCCGCACAACCGTCGAGCGTCGGTGGACGACACGGACTTGTCCACCGCATCACACGCGTGCAACTCGTGACGTGGGGATGACCTGCCCATCCCGTGTGGACGTCGACAACCGCCCTACGCTGCAACGACGCGTGGTTGTCCCCAATCCACAGCACCTACTACTGACATTGAACATTGAGACATCCCTGCATGAGGAGAAGTGCCCACTGTGAAGTTTCGTTGCGAACGTGATGTGCTTGCCGAGGCCGTCGGCGCTGCCGGCCGTGCCGCGACCAATCGCACCGGCACGCTGCCCGTGTTGGCTGGCGTCCGCATGGAGGTTGCCGGCGACACGCTGACCGTCACGGGGACCGACCTCGAGCTGACCATTCGACTGTCGGTCGACGTCGGTGGAGACCGAGACGGTGCCGCGGTGATTCCGGCACGGTTGGTCAGTGACATCGTGAGGGCGTTGCCGCCCGGGGCCGTCCAGGTCGAACTCGGCGACGAGGAGATGTCGATCAGCGCTGGGCGCTCGCAGTTCTCGGTCCGCCCGCTCTCGCTCGACGACTACCCGAGCCAGGCAGAACCTGCTGCCGAGTCGGTGACGCTGCCTGCGCCGGTGATGGCCGATGCCCTGCGCCAAGTGGTTCGCGCCGCCTCCACCGATGACGCCCGAGCGGTGCTCACCGGTGTGCTGCTGGCGGCGGACGAGGACGGTGTGCGCATGGTCGCCACCGATTCCTACCGGCTCGCCGTTCGCGATCTTCCGGATACCGGTGTGCTCGCAGCCGGGCAGAAAGTCTTGATCCCCGGTCGGGCGCTCAACGAACTGCAGCGGCTCCTCGGCGACGTCGATGAACTGCAGGTGCGACTCGGTGATCGAGAGGCGACGTTCGAGACGGCTGGAACCCGACTGAGCACGCGACTCATCGAAGGAGAGTTCCCGAACTACCGGAACCTGCTGCCCTCGAGTTATCCAAACCTGCTCACGTTCGGAAAAGCAGCGATGCTCGAGGCGATCCGACGCGTGAAGATCCTCGCGCAGGATTCCACGCCGGTGCGCCTGGCGCTCGGTGGCGACACCGTGCAACTCACCGCGATCACCCAGGATGTCGGTAATGCGGTCGAGGAGATCGATGCGCAGTACGACGGCGCCGAGATGACCGTTGCGTTCAACCCGGACTATCTGGCTGCCGGCATCGATGCGATCGACAGCGACGACGTCACCCTCGCGACCTTGGATCCGATGAAACCCGCAGTCCTGCGCGGGGTCGGACGAGACGACTACCTGTATCTGTTGATGCCGGTCAGGGTCCCGTAACCCTTGATCATCTCGCATCTCGAACTCGTCGATTTCCGCAACTACGTCAGCGGTACGTTCGAGTTGACATCCGGGACGACCGCGGTGATCGGTGACAACGGCCAGGGCAAGACGAACCTCGCCGAAGCGTTGGCGTTCCTCGCAACGCTGAGCAGCTTTCGTTCCGCGCCGACGGATGCACTCGTTCGCTCGGGTACAAACGCCGCAGTGATCCGGGCGACCGTCGTCGACGACGACGGTCGGTCGAGTCTGATCGAGATCGAACTGACCACTGTCGGACGGAACAGGGTGCAGGTCAATCGGCAGCGTCTCCAACGCAATCGTGAGCTTCTCGGCACGGTACGCGTGACCGTGTTCTCGCCCGACGACCTGATCCTCGTCAAGGGTGGACCCGGCGATCGGCGGCGTTTCCTCGACGACACACTCGTCGCGCTGGCGGTCAAGTACGACGCGGTGCGGCTCGAGATCGAACGGATCGTGCGCCAACGCAACACCTTGCTCAAACAGGCAGGCGGACGACGAACCGACGACATCGAGGTGTCGCTCGACGTGTGGGATGCGAAGTTCGCAGAGATTGCCGATCGGTTCGGTCACGCTCGAGCCAGCCTGGTCGCACGGCTGACGCCCATGGTGCAGGAGGCCTACGAACAGCTCGCGGGGGCGCCGACAGCGATCGATCTCGTCTACGAGCCGGCCTGGCGCACCAGCGGGCTCACCGCCGCGCTCCATGCTGCTCGAACCGACGACATCCGCCGTGGCGTCAGCACCGTCGGACCGCATCGCGACGAGTTCTCGCTGTCGATCGCCGGGCTGCCGAGTCGTACCCACGCGTCGCAGGGCGAGCAGCGAACGTTGGCGCTGGCGTTGCGACTCGCCGGGCATCGCCTCGTCACCGAGCGGACCGGTTCCGCTCCGGTGCTCGTGCTCGACGACGTGCTGTCGGAGCTCGACGATCATCGAGCGACCTCGCTCCTCGAACACCTGCCCGCGGGTCAGGTGATCATCACCACTGCCAATGAGCTCCCACCGTCTGCCCACGCGGACCGAATCTTGCGCGTGACCGCCGGACAGGTCGTCGAGGAGTAGCGCGTCGACCCGCGCTGCGATGAGCGAGGCCGTCGGTAGTGACACCTTTCGCTCATCGTTGGGGGAGGGTGCTGACGTGTGCCGCTACGGTGAGCCCATGTCCGAGCCGGTGCCGATCACGAGGTCGCTCGACTCGATCATGCGGTCTCTCCGAGGCACCGACCGCATCCAGATCGGCGGAGTGTTCGGGCGCTGGGACGATGCCGTCGGTCCGAACGTCGCAGCGCACGTCCGTCCGGTGCGTCTCGATCAGGGGGTCCTCACCGTCGAGGCCGACGAACCAGCGTGGGCGACCCAGGTGAAGTTTCTGAGCGGCACCATCACTGCACGACTTGCCGAGGTCGCCGGGGTGAACATCGAGCGCCTCGAGGTGCGTGTCGGGCCTCGCCGATGATCGTTCCACGGCGCTGAAAACAACCCGGAACGATCGCTGCGTTCCCCGACTCCGTGACACCCCGCTGGTAGGATGAGTGCTACTCGCGTTGTCAACGTGGGCGCCAGGCGAACCCCGGTTCACCGCCCGGCCGACATCGTTGACCGCCCAGAACAACATGCCGAGCGGCATGTCCGCCAGACAGCCAGAATCATCGAGGTACGAGTGTCCAACGACACCGAAGCAGCACTGCCCGAGGTCTCCGGGACCACGCCTGACCCAGCACCGAAAAAGTCGGCCACCACGAACTCGGCCACCACGACGGCGGCGTACGACGCCAAGGCCATCCAGGTGCTCGAAGGTCTCGATCCGGTGCGCAAGCGCCCGGGCATGTACATCGGATCCACCGGCCTCCAGGGGCTCCATCACCTGATCTGGGAAGTTGTCGACAACTCCGTCGACGAGGCCATGGCCGGCCACTGCACCCGGATCGGGGTCACCTTGCTCGCGGACGGCGGCTGTCAGGTCGACGACGACGGGCGCGGCATCCCGATCGATCCGTTCACATCGGGTGAGCACAAAGGCAAGAGCGCCGCTGAGGTCGTGCTCACCGTGCTGCACGCCGGCGGCAAGTTCGGCGGCGACGGCTACAAGGTGTCGGGCGGCCTCCACGGTGTCGGCGTGTCGGTGGTCAACGCGCTGTCCGAACGGCTCGTGATCGAGGTCGATCGCAACGGGAAACATCACCGCCAGGAGTACGCCAAGGGCGGCAACCCGCAGGGCAAGATGGCGGTGGTCGGCGAGACCTCCAAGCGTGGACGTGTCACCGGCACCACGATCACGTTCTGGCCCGACCCGACGATCTTCGCAGCTGAAGGCGTCGAATTCGTCGCACGAACGGTGCTCGAGCGCCTCCAGACGATGGCGTTCTTGAACCGCGGGCTGATCATCGCCTTCGAGGATCAGCGTGAAGGTCGTGAGCAGCGCGTCGAGTACCAGTACAAGGGCGGGATCATCGATTTCGTCAAACACCTCAACGCCACCAAGGAGCCGCTGTTCTCCAAGGTGTGTCAGTTCGAGGACGAAGACGACGCCGACGGCCAGATGCTCGACGTCGCCATGCAGTGGAACACCGGTTACTACGAGGGCATCCACGGCTACGCCAACGGCATCTCGACCACCGAAGGTGGAATGCACGTCGAGGGCTTCAAGACCGCGCTCACCACGGTGGTCAACAAGTACGCACGATCGAAGAACCTGCTCAAGGAAAAAGACCCCAACCTGGCCGGCGAGGACATCCGCGAGGGCATTACCGCAATCGTGTCGGTCAAGCTGCGCGAACCTCAGTTCGAGGGCCAGACCAAGGCCAAGCTCGGCAACGTCCCGATGCGGTCGTTCGTGCAGAAGGCGACCAACGAACGGCTTCTCGAGTGGCTCGAGGAGAACCCGACCGAGGCCAACAAGGTGGTCAAGAAGGGCCTCGCCGCTGCGCAGGCTCGGGTCGCTGCCAAGAACGCCCGGAACGCGATCCGACGCAAGACGGCGCTGTCCGGTGCCGGCATGCCGGACAAGCTCAAGGACTGCTCGTCGAAGAACGCTGACGAATCCGAACTCTTCATCGTCGAGGGAGACTCGGCGGGCGGTACCGCCGTTGACGCGCGCGACCCGCGGACGCAGGCGATCCTGCCCATCCGCGGCAAGATCCTGAACGTCGAGCGTGCCCGCGTCGACAAGATGCTCAAGAACAACGAGATCCAGGCGTTGATCACGGCCATCGGTGCTGGCGTGGGAGACGAATTCGACGTCACCAAGGTCCGCTACCACAAGGTGATCTGTCTGGCCGACGCCGACGTCGACGGCAGCCATATCCGCACGCTGCTGCTCACGTTCTTCTTCCGCCAGATGCGCGAGATGGTCGAAGCCGGCTACGTCTACATCGCCCAGCCGCCGCTGTACTCCACCGAGGTCGGCAAGGAGAAGACCTATCTCAAAGACGATGTCGCCAAAGCAGCGTTCTTGGCGGAGCGACCCAACCACAAGAAGCCGTTCCAACGCCTGAAGGGCCTCGGCGAGATGGACTGGGAGGAGTTGCGCACCACCACCATGCTCGACGGCACCCGCACGCTGCTGCAGGTCAATGTCGAAGAGGCCGCCCTCGCCGACGAGATCACCTCGATTCTGATGGGCGACGACGTGCCCGCACGACGCAGCTTCATCACGACCAACGCCCGCGACGTCCGCAACCTCGACTTCTGATCCCCCGCGCCAGCTCTGAAACGAACTCATGACCGACACGAACGACACCCCGCCGATCGACCCCATCCAACCCATCTCGCTCAGCGACGAGATGGAGAACTCGTTCCTCGAGTACGCGATGTCGGTCATCATGTCGCGAGCGCTCCCCGACGTGCGCGACGGACTCAAGCCCGTGCATCGCCGCATCATCTGGGACATGGAAGATCAGGGCTTCCGGCCCGATCGCCCCCATGTCAAGTGCGCCCGCGTCACCGGCGACACGATGGCGCGATTCCACCCCCACGGCGACAGCGCCATCTACGACGCGCTGGTGCGAATGGCGCAACCGTTCTCGCTGCGTCATCCGCTGATCGACTTCCACGGCAACTACGGATCCCCGGACTTCGGTCCGGCCGCTGCGCGCTATACGGAGTGCCGGTTGAACCCGTTGGCGATGCAGTTGCTCGCCGACATCGACGAAGACACCGTCGACATGATCCCGAACTACGACGGGAACTTCGAGCAGCCCGTCGTGTTGCCGGCACGGTTCCCGAACCTGCTGGTCAACGGCAGCCAGGGCATCGCGGTGGGCATGGCCACCAACATTCCGCCGCACAACCTCGGCGAGGTCGTCGACGCCGTGGTCCATCTGCTCGACAACCCCGACGCCACGCCCGACGACCTCATGGAGTTCGTCAAAGGCCCCGACTTCCCGACGGGTGCGAGCATCCTCGGCAAGGCCGGGATCATCGACGCCTACCGCACCGGGCGTGGCTCGGTGAAGATGCGTGCAACGCTTTCGATCGAGGAGTCCAAGTCGGGACGTATGGAGATCGTGGTCACCGAGCTGCCATATCAGACCAGCTGCTCGGCGATCGCCTCGCGCATCCAGGAGCTCGTCGACGGCGGCGATCTCGACGGCATCGCCGACGTGAACGACGCCTCCTCGGGCGGCAAGACGAACCTGATCATCACACTCAAGCGTGATGCCAACGCCAACGTGGTCAAGAACAACTTGTTCAAGCTCACGCAGCTGCAGTCCACGTTCTCGATCAACATGGTCGCTCTCGTCGACGGGGTTCCGCGTCAGATCAACCTGCGTGACGCGCTCGTCGCGTACGTCAAGCATCAACGCGACGTCATCACCCGTCGATCGCAGTTCCGACTCGACAAGGCCAAGCGCCGCGAGCACATCCTCGAAGGCCGCATCAAGGCCCTCGATGTCATCGACGCGATCATTGCGTTGATCCGTGCCAGCGACGACGTCGCCGCAGCTCGTGAGGGTCTGATGGCTCCGCCCTACGAGTTCAGTGAGGTCCAGGCGAACGACATCCTCGACATGCAGTTGCGCCAGCTCACGCGAGTGTCGCGTCTCGATCTGCAGTCCGAACTCGACGAGACCAGGGCGAACATCATCGATCTGCAGGAGATCCTCGACAGCCCCGAACGTCTCAGCACGGTGATCCGCGACGAGATCACCGTGATCAGGGACACCTTCGCTACGCCCCGTGTCTGCGAGCTCACCTACGACGACGGCGAGATGTCGATCGAGGACCTCGTCGACGACAAGGAACTGGTCATCGTGATGACCCAGGCGCAGTACGTCAAGGCCGTGTCGGCCGACTCGTTCAAGACGCAGGGCCGCGGTGGGCGTGGAGTGTCGGGCGGCAAGATGAAGCTCGACGACATCGTCCGTCACGTCATCTTCACCACCGCGCACGCTCACCTGCTGTTCTTCTCCAACAGGGGCAAGGTGTACCGCCTCCGTGCGCTCGAGATCCCCGAACGCGAACGAACCGCCAAGGGCATGCCGATCGTCAACCTGCTGCCGTTGCAAGCCGATGAGCAGATCCAGGCCATCATCGACACGCGCGACTTCGCGGGAGAACGGTTCCTCTTCTTCGCCACCAAGAAGGGCACCGTCAAGAAGACGGCGTTCGACGCCTACGACTCGAGCCGTCGTGACGGGCTGATCGCCATCAACCTGCGCGACGACGACGAACTCGTCCGCGTGATCGAGACGAGCGGCGACGACGACATCTTCATGGTGAGTCGTGACGGCATGACGATCCGATTCGACGAGAACGACGTCCGCGCCATGGGCCGGACCGCCGGTGGTGTTCGCGGGATGAAACTGAAGAACGGTGACGATCGCGTGGTGTCGGTCGACGTCGCCCGAGACGACACGGCGATTCTGATCATGACCGAGGCCGGCTACGGCAAGCGGACGCAGCTCGACAAGTTCAATCGCCAGGGCCGCGGCGGCCAAGGGGTGCGCGGCATCAAGCTGACCGGACGCAAGGGCGCCGTCGTTGCAGCGTTCATGGTCGGCCTCGACGACGAGATCGTCGCCGTGTCGAACCACGGCGTCACGATCCGCATGGAGGTGCGGGGCATCTCGTCGCAGGGACGCGACGCCACTGGCGTGAAGGTGATGAACATCGACGACGGCGACGCTGTTGGTTCGGTCGCACCGATCCTCGCCGCCGACGAGACCTGACTCGTCGCCGCCCCGATCGGCCCCTCGCGACACGATGTCGCCGCATTCCCAGGACGCGGAGGTGAGCGGTGATGTCGTCGAGGCTGGACCGAGGGCAAGCGGCCGTGCTGGTGGTGTTCGTCGCGTCGGCACTCTTCGTCTCGGCGTCGGTGGCCATCGCAGAGTTCGGCGGCCGCTTGATCGATCGGACGCGGGCCCAGACGGCGGCCGATTCGGCAGCGCTGGGCGCGTTACCGGGTGGTCGAGGAGCTGCTCAGCTACTCGCAGAACGGCACGGTGCGACCCTGGTGTCCTACCGGCGCGACCCGTCGACGGGGAATGTCATCGTCGTCGTACGCCTCGGTGACACGACCGCAACCGCGGCTGCAACCGACGCCCCGTGACGGTTCGTTGCCGGCCGAACTGCCTACACTTTCGAGATGAGCAAGACCGAGCGCGATCTCGACGACGTCGTGCTCGACGACGAGGTTGTCGACGATGTCGAGGTCGAGGTCGAGGTCGACGGGCACTACGAGCTGCCCGACATCGTGCCGGCCACCGAGGCCGAGGGGACCGATGAGGCCGATGAGACCGATGAGACCGATGCTCCGAGCGCGCGTGACGCCGACTCGTCCGACGTGAGCGACGACGTACTCGAAGAACTCCGCCGAGCCGACATCGACGGACCGATGGTCGAGATGGCGCCGCAAGATGACAGCTCGTCGTCGATCCGGCGCCCCCGGCGCTCGCCGGATCACGATCCGGCACCGCTGCCGATCCCGATGAACGTGCCACGGGTGCTCGGTCGCAAGCCGCGCGTGCGACGTGTCACGCGGGTGGTCCGACATGTCGACCCGTGGAGTGTGTTCAAGATTGCGCTCGTCGCGAACGTCGTGTTGTATCTGATCGTCCTGACGGCGGGCGTCCTGCTGTGGAACGTCGCCTACGCCACGGGCACGGTCGACAACGTCGAGCGATTCTTCGAGTCCTTCGGCTGGTCGTCGTTCGAGTTCAACGGGGGAGCGATCTATCACAACGCCTGGATCGGCGGCATCTTTGTCGTGATCGGCCTCACGGGGCTCGCCGTCCTGCTGGCGACGTTGTTCAACCTGATCACCGATCTCGTCGGCGGCATGCGGTTCACGGTGCTCGAAGAAGAGGTCGTCGAGGCGCGACCATCGCCGATGCGCCGATTCGTCGTCCGACGCGCCGAACCCGAGGTGCCCGCCGTCTCCTACGACGAGTCCGGCCCGATCGTTCGCGAAGCGATCACCGACGACAGCGGCAGCTTGCCTCGTTGATCGCTCGACCCGGCAGTCGACCGACTCATCGATTCGCGACTCGACGATGGGTGAAGGTCCCGGCCGACCGATAACCTCTCCGACTTGCCGGGGCTATAGCTCAGTCGGTTAGAGCGCTGCCCTGATAAGGCAGAGGTCACAAGTTCGATTCTTGTTAGCCCCACCACGCCGGCGCGGTGGACCAGTACGAGTTCGTGCTGGTCCACACGCCACGGCGAGTACCCTGCCGATCGGATGAAAGTGCTCCGTCGTGCGTTCTCGGCCATCTTCGCGATGGGCTTCGTCGCAGCGATGTTGCGCCTTCGCGGTTCGGGAGGAACACCACCTCAGCACGGTGGCTGGCGCCCCCTCGAGCTCCCGGAGCCGTGATGTCGGCGGGTGCGAGCGTTGCGGTCGTCGGTCGCGGGGTCGTCGGGCAGCGCGTCAGCCGCCGGCTCCCGACGGTGCTCGACGACGTGATGATCGAGGACTACGACCCGCGGAATGGGCGACCGCTTCCGGGGGGTGTGGCGGTTGTGGTGCTCGCCCAGGGTGGTCCGCACGCCGATGTCGCCCATCGCATGATCGAGCACGGTGTCGCTGTCGTCTCCGTCAGTGACGACCTCGACGACGTGCGCTCGATGGTCGACCTCGACGACGCCGCACGCGACGCCGGCGTGCCGCTCGTCGTCGGCGCTGGCATGGCGCCTGGTCTGACAGGACTGCTCGCCCGCATGCTGGTGAACAGCTTGGCGACGTGCGATGAGATTCACGTCGCGATCCATGGAACCGCTGGGCCGGCGTGCGCCCGGCAGCACCATCGGGCGCTGCGTGGACGTGCCGTGGGGTTCCACGATGGCGACTGGATCAAGGGACCGGCCGGCTCGGGACGTGAACTCTGCTGGTTTCCGGAGCCGGTGGGCCCGTACGACTGCTACCGCGCCGAGCTGTCCTCACCCATGCTGATGCACCAGGCGTTCCCTCAGGTCGACCGAATCTCCGCTCGTGTCTCGGCAAACCGGCGCGACCGCTTCACGGCGTGGTTGCCGATGCTCAGCCCGCCGCACCGAGAGGGCGGTGTCGGGGCGGTACGCGTCGAGGCCCGCGGTACTGATGCCGCGGGTGCTCGGGCGACCTCGATCGTCGGGGTCGCCGAGTTGGTGGGGACCGCGACTGCGGCCACTGCGGCAGCGTTCGCCGTCGAGGCGCTGCGCGGGCGCCTCCCCGCTGGGGTGATC
>JBGTCW010000003.1:0-1968 GCA_041748635.1 Ilumatobacteraceae bacterium
CCCGAGGACGAGATGGTCGATCAGCTCGTCGAGTGGGCCGAGTTCATCCAGGAGCACGGCGTCGAGGCCGCGCTGGCCCGCGTCGACCTGGTCAAGGCCGCCCGAGAGGCCGAGAAGGATCGGGCCCGGCTGCTGGCAGATCAAGGCGACGACGCCAACCACGCCAACGAGAAGATCGTCGAGATCCGCAAGACCACCCGCTCCTGACACCGTCGACCCCCCCTCAGTTGGCGTTGTGAGCGATGCATGCAGACTGTGCGTACATCGCTCACAGCCCCGAGCCTGGTCGTTGGTGTTGTGAGCGGTGCGGGCGAATACTGCGCACATCGCTCACAGCCCTGAGCTCGGTGAGTGGTCAGGGGGTGGTGACGACGAAGGTGGTTGCGGACGCGGTGATGGTCGAGCCGGGCGGGAGGTAGAGCGTGTCGCCGGCGAGGCTGACCGCGAGTTCGTGGCCGGTCGAGGTGTGCGTGCGCCCGGCATCGAGCCGGACGAGTTCGCAGCCGGCCTCCGGCAGGGGATAGCGGCCGGTACGGGCGGCGTCGACCATCACGGGTTGGGCGAGTGGGGTCGGATCGAGGATCCGCAGGAGTTCGTCGACGTCGACGTGCTTCGGGGTCATGCCGCCGCGTACGACGTTGTCGCTCGCGCCCATCAACTCGATGCCCGCGCCCGAGAGGTAGGCGTGGAGATTGCCGGCCGTGAGATGGAGCGCTTCGCCGGGCCGCAGAGTGACGCGGTTGAGTAGGAGTGTCACGACGACGCTCGGATCGTCCGGGTAGCGAGTCGCAAGGTGGGTGACCAGTCGCGCCTCGGCGCGATCGCTGCGGCTGCATGCGACCACGGTGGGTCCGGGATCGATGCGTCGGCGGTACAGACCGTCGATCGTGGCCGCGATCCCGTCGTTGCGCAGCATCGATGCAAGTGCGTCGGCGCCGAGTGCGCCGAGGAGCGTGAGCGTGGCGGCGATCGGGCGGAGTCCACACAGCGCGTCGAACGGGGTGAGCGCACACAGCAGCTCGGGCTTGGCTCGGTCGTCGGGGTAGATCCCGCGTGCGAATCCGTCGCGGGCTTGGGCGTGCGTCGGATGGACCTGCAGCGACAGCGGTTGGGCGGCGGCCAGCACCTTCAGCAGGTAGGGCAGTTCACCGGTGTGATCCGACAGCGCAGCACCATCGGCCAAGGTGGTCGGTCCGGCGGGGTGGGTGCCGAGCCAGAGTTCCGCCCAGGGGCGCCCGTCGGCGGTGACGTGGAGCAATTCGGGGATGAACGTCCGGTCGCCCCACGCGTAGTTCTGGACGACGCCGACGACCGGCAGCGGCTCGGTCGCCATGGCGCCCTCAGAGTCCGAGCTCGTGGGCGCTGGCGAGCACGCCGTCGCGCTCGGCGCCGATCGTGGTCGTGTCGCCGTGGCCGGTGTGGACGATGGTGTGGTCGGGGAGCGCGAGCAGCGTGTCGCGGATCGATCGCAGGATCGTCGGTTCGTCGCTGTAGGTCCGTCCGGTGGCGCCCGGACCGCCGCAGAACAGCGTGTCGCCGCTGAACACCGCGCCGGCATCGGCGTCGTGGAAGCTGCAGCAGCCGGGGGAGTGCCCGGGGGTGTGGAGCACCGTCAGTTCGTGACCGCCGACCGTCAGGGACTCGCCTGGCGTCAACGCACGATCGGGCGACTCGCCGGGCCAAACGACGTCCCACAACATGCGGTCGGCGTCGTGCAGGACGATCGGCGCGTCCACCGCATCACGCAGCGGGATGGCGGCGTTGATGTGGTCGTTGTGGCCGTGGGTGAGCACGATTGCGGCGACACGTCGATCGTTGATCGCGTCGACGATCGGCAGATGATCGTGCGCGGCGTCGAACACGATCACCTCGCGGTCGTCGCCCACGATCCAGATGTTGTTGGTGACCTCCCACTCGCCGCCGTCGAGCGCGAAGATCCCGTCGGTCGTCACCAGCTCGATGCTCATC
>JBGTCW010000004.1:0-2186 GCA_041748635.1 Ilumatobacteraceae bacterium
GCCGTGGCGATCTCGGCATCGATGTTCCCGGCGGTGTCGGCGACGCTGGCCGCGACGTTCGACGACGACACGCTTCGCTGGTGGCAGATGATCGGAATCCTCGGCGTGATCGCCGGCATCGCGCTCATGGCCCTCGCCTGAAGGAGTAGTGCGCTGACCACTTCGTCGGTGTGGAAGGTGTCCGTTTCACGACGGCAGCTCGTAGCGGATCGCGACCCTGACCGTCAGCGCATGCGTGCTCGACGTCGTCAGGGTGCGACATACCCGCTGAGCTGGGACGATACGGTTCGGCGAACTCTGTCAGACCCACTCGTCATCATGGACTCCATGAACACCTCAGCCAGCACCACCCCCCGTTCGAGCACCGGCTTCGGCCCCCACTCCCCCGACGTCGAGCAGCTGACGCTGCTCCCGCAACCGCAGACTCCCACTCGATTCCTCCTCAGCAAGGACACTCGCGAACGTGGTCTGCGCCACGTCGCCGAGATTCGCAAGATGCTTGCGTCGCGAGCCGAGAACCCACGCGACGTCCTGCAACAGCGAGATCAAGCCGCCTGAGCGTTCGATACGTCGGTTCGTTCGACGCGGTTATCCGGCTGACGGAGACAGGTCGGTGACGGCCTGCCAGTAGTCGAGGTCGGGGTCGAGCGGCAGGATCGCGAGCGAACTGGTCGTGACGCCGTTGTCGAAGTAGGACTGGATCTTCGCACGGCAGTCGGCCGGTGAACCGTGGACCACGAGGTCGTCGACCACCTGATCGGGGATCGCAGCCAGTGCCGCTTTTCGATCGCCTGCCTTCCAGGCATCCCACATACCCTGCAGCTGGTCGCCCCGGCCGAGCCACTCATGGAACGCGGCGTACACCGGCACGTTCAGGTAGGCAGCGATAGCGAACTTTGCGGCGGCACGAACGACCTCGGTGTTCTCGCTCGGACAGCAGAAGATCCGCGCAACGATCTCTCGGTCCTCGCCGCCGGCAGCGTCACGCACAACGGGCGCCACCTTCGACACGTCCTCCGGCGACAGCCAGTTGATGATCGCCCCGTCGGCTTCGCGTCCGGCGAGGCGCAGCATGCCCTCGCGCAGCGCAGCGACGAGGATCGGTGGCGTTTGCTCCGGACGTACACCGAGCTTGAACCCGTTGATCTCGAAGGTGTCGTAGGAGTGCTTGATCTTCTCGCCACCGAGCGCGTCCTTGAGGAACCGGACGATGTCGCGAACCTTCTTGTACGGCTCGTCGAACGGGACGCCGTTCCAGCGCTCGACGATCACGTTGCTCGACGATCCGATTCCGATGGCGAAGCGACCGGGGGCCGCATCGGCCATCGATGCCACGCTCTGGGCCATGCAGGCCGGCGCCCGCGTGTAAGCCGGAACGATCGCCGTGCCGAGCCGGAGGCGAGGCTCCCAGGCGGCGGCGAGCGCCAGCGGAGTGAACGCATCGGCGCCGTCGGATTCCGCCGACCAGATGTCGGTGTAGCCCATGTCGGCCAGCGCACCGAGCTTCTCGCGGTGGCTGTGGAGCGGGCCAGGAAGCGGAACGGTCATGCCGGGTCGTGTCGGAAGCGTCATGTTTCGACACTAGGCAGGTCGTCGCAGACCCAACGACCTCACCGTCGACTCTGCACGCGGTGCGTGCCTGCTAGCGTCGCACCGCCAGGAGGAGTGCGATGGTGGAATTCTCTCGAACCGAGACAGCTCGAATGATCGATGAGGTGCCGCTCTTCAGCGGTCTGACCAAACGCCAGCTCGCGGCTGTAGCGAAACTGGTCGACCACATGACGTTCGCGCCGGGCGATGTCCTGGTCAAGGAGTTGGACGTCGGTCGACGACTGGTCATCATTCGCGAGGGAACGGCCGAAGTCCGACGGCAGGGCTCCGTCGCTCCTGGGGATTCGACCAAGGGGGCCGAACGGGGAACCAGCCGACGGCTTGCCACCGTTGGTCCGGGCGATGTCATCGGAGAGCTGGCACTCATCGACGGGAGGCCGACGTCGGCTTCGGTGGTCGCCGACACCCAGGTGGAAGCCCTGGTGATCTACGCCACGAGATTCAACAAACTGCTGAGCGCTATGCCGCAGTTGTACCCGCGGCTGCTCGTCGGACTGGCCGCGAGGGTCCGAGAGCTGGACCAACGGACTGACGCCATCGGCTAGCTCGACCGGCCCTGCTCCCCCACGTTCGCG
>JBGTCW010000005.1:0-4092 GCA_041748635.1 Ilumatobacteraceae bacterium
CGCGGTGCCAGGCACCGGCGTGACCGGTCGTAGGGTTGGTGCATGGCCGATCTGCTCGCGCTGTCGTCACGGGTCATCGATTCCGGAGTGGCCGATGAGCCCGTCAACCGGGTGACCAACGAGTTGTCGGAGCTGGCTGACGGTCTGGCGATCGTCGAGAGCTTCTCGCATTCGGTGGTGCTCCACGCCGGCGAGGGTCTGATCGCCTTCGACGCATCACATGCTCGCACCGGAGCGGACGTGGCTGCTGCGATCGGTGCATGGACCGCCACACCGGTCAGCCACCTCGTGTACACCCATGGACACGCCGATCACGTCGGCGGGAGCCCGGCCTTCGCCGAGGCCTTCGGTGAGATGACCGTGATCGGGCACACCAACGTCGGTCGACGGTTCGACCGCTACGAGTACACGAACGACTGGAACGTGCGCATCAACGCCAGGCAGTTCGGCGGCGTGCGTGGTGACTTCGGAATGGGCTCGACGGGCGAGTTCATACCGGCCGACACGCTGCGTCCGGACCACGTCGTCGACGCCCACGACACGATCGTCGTCGGCGACCGTACGGTCGAGTTCCATCACGCCCGGGGCGAGACCGACGATCACCTGTGGGGCTGGATGCCCGAGGAGAAGTGGCTGTTCACCGGCGACTTCGTGATCTGGAACTTCCCCAACGCCGGGAACCCGCAGAAGGTGCAGCGCTACCCGATCGAGTGGGCGGCCGCCCTGCGCGAGATGATCGCTCGCGGGCCCGAACTCCTCCTGCCGGCGCACGGTCTGCCGATCGAAGGGCGCGCTCGGATCGCTCGCGTGCTCGGCGACATCGCTCAGGCACTCGAACGCCTGGTCGCCGAGGTGGTCACGATGATGAATGCCGGCGAGGTGCTCGACACGATCGTGCACAGCGTCCACGTCCCCGACGACGTGCTCGCCAAGCCGTACCTCCGACCGCTCTACGACGAGCCGGAGTTCGTGGTCCGCAACATCTGGCGCCAGTTCGGCGGTTGGTGGGACGGAGCACCGAGCCGCCTCAAGCCGTCACCCGACGTCGTGCTGGCAACCGAACTGGCAGACCTCGCCGGGGGAGCGTCGGTGCTGATCGAACGGGCGACGGCGCTGTCGGAGACCGGCGATCATCGTCTCGCCTGCCATCTCGCGGACCTGGCCGGCTGGGCCGCGCCGAACGACCCGGGTGTCCACGGCGCACGAGCGCTGGTGTATCGGGCGCGGCGAGCTACGGAGAGCTCGCTGATGGCCAAGGGAATCTTCGCTGCCGCCGCCCGCGAATCGGAGTCCGTTGCGCACACCGATTGACCCGACGTCACGGGTTGAGGCGACCGGATCCGCCGCTAGCATCGTGTAACGCTATGTACGCAGTCATCGCCTCAGGCGGCAAGCAGGAAAAAGTGGCCGAGGGCCAGCAGGTACGGGTTGAACTGCTCGACGCCGACGAGGGTAGCGACGTGTCGCTGACCCCCGTCATGGTGGTCGATGGCAGCACCGTGCTCGCCACCCCGGACGAGCTGAAGAGCGCGTCGGTCACCGGCAAGATCATCGCCCAGGTCAAGGGCCCGAAGATCAACGGCTACACCTTCAAACGCCGCACCAATCAACATCGTCGCTACGGCCACCGCCAGAAGTACCACCTGGTCGAGATCACCTCGATCACGGTCTGACCGGCGCCCGCCCGATCCGAACGGAGAACACTCATGTCGAAGACCAAAGGTGGCGGCTCAACCCGCAACGGTCGTGATTCCAACGCACAGCGCCTCGGGGTGAAAGCCTTCGGCGGCAGCGAGATCACCGCTGGCACCATCCTCGTGCGTCAGCGCGGGACCAAGTTCCATCCTGGCAAGAACGTCGGCAAGGGCAAGGACGACACCCTGTTCAGCCTCGTCGACGGCAAGGTCGAGTTCGGGCACACGAAGGGCCGCAAGACGGTCAACGTCCTGCCCGCCGACGCCTGACGCACCACAGAACGACGAACGGCCCGGTCACCTGCGCGTGACCGGGCCGTTTCGCGTCCACGTACACGATGTGCCAGGCACATCGTGTACGTGGAGTCAGGCGTCGGCGAGCTTGGCTTCGAGCGAGTCGACTTCGACGTTGAGGACGGCCGGGAGGCGTTCGCCGAATCGGGCGTAGTGCTCGCGGATCTGCGGGATCGCTGCCTTCCAACCGTCCACGTCGACGGACAGGATCGCGTCGAGATCGCGCTCGTCGATCTCCAGGCCGTCGGTGTCGAGTGCGTCCTTCGTCGGCAGCTTGCCGATCGGTGTGTCGATGGCGTCGGCGTTGCCGTTGACCCGCTCGAAGACCCACTTGAGCACGCGACTGTTCTCGCCGAAGCCGGGCCACAGGAAGCGACCGTCGTCATCGCGGCGGAACCAGTTGACGAAGAAGATCCTCGGCAATTTCGCTGGATCTGTGACCTTGGCCATCGAGAGCCAGTGAGCGAAGTAGTCGGCGTAGTTGTAGCCACAGAACGGCAGCATCGCCATCGGATCGAAGCGCAGTTCGCCCTGGACGCCTTCGGCCGCTGCGGTCTTCTCCGACGCCATGATCGAGCCGAGGAACACGCCGTGCTCCCAGTCGTTCGCCTCGGTCACCAGCGGCACGGTCGTGCGGCGTCGCCCGCCGAAGAGGATGGCCGAGATCGGAACGCCGGCGGGATCCTCCCACTCGGCGGCGATCGACGGGCACTGTGACGCCGGCGCGGTGAAGCGAGCGTTCGGGTGTGCAGCCGGCGTCTCCGACTCCGGGTTCCAGGGGTTGCCCTTCCAGTCGGTCGCACGCGGCGGGGGAGTGTCGGTCATGTCCTCCCACCAGATGTCGCCGTCGTCGGTGAGCGCAGTGTTGGTGTAGATGCTGTTGCCCCAGAGCGTGTCCATGGCGTTGGCGTTGGTGTCGTAGCTGGTGCCGGGTGCCACGCCGAAGAAGCCGGCCTCCGGGTTGATGGCGTAGAGGCGACCGTCGTCGCCGAACTTCATCCAGCAGATGTCGTCGCCGATCGTCTCGGCCTTCCAGCCGGGGATGGTCGGCACCAGCATGGCGAGGTTCGTCTTGCCGCACGCCGACGGGAACGCACCGGCGATGTACTTCGACTCGCCCTGCGGGTTGGTGAGCTTGAGGATCAGCATGTGTTCGGCGAGCCAACCGTCGTCGCGCGCCATCACCGAGGCGATGCGCAGCGCGAAGCACTTCTTGCCGAGCAGTGCGTTGCCGCCGTAGCCGGAGCCATACGACCAGATCTCGCGCGTCTCGGGGAAGTGGACGATGTACTTGTTCTCCGCGTCGCACGGCCATGGCACGTCTGCGATGCCCTCTTCGAGTGGGGCTCCGACCGAGTGCAGGCACGGAACCCACTCATCGTCGCCGAGGACGTCGAGGGCGCCCTGTCCCATCCGGGTCATGATGCGCATGTTGACCGCCACGTAGGCCGAGTCGGTGAGCTGCACGCCGATGTGGGCAATGGGCGAGCCGAGCGGTCCCATCGAGAATGGCACCACGTACATCGTGCGGCCCTTCATCGATCCGGTGTAGAGCCGAGTCATCTCGGTTCGCATCTCCGCGGGATCGCGCCAGTTGTTGTTCGGGCCCGCCTCGTCTTCGGTCGCGGCGCAGATGTAGGTGCGGTCCTCGACGCGAGCGACGTCGCCCGGATCGGAATGTGCCCAGTAGCTGTTCGGGCGCTTGGCCTCGTCGAGCTTGGTGAACGTGCCGGAGTCGACGAGTGCCTGGCAGAGCAGCTCGTACTCGTCCGCTGAGCCGTCACACCAGTAGATGTCTGCGGGTTGCATCACCGCCGCCCACTCCGACACCCAGTCCTGCAGGCGCTGATTGGTCGTGGTTCCGCTCATCTGGTGACTCCTCGTTGAGTTCCGGGGGTTTGCGTTCGTGATCGTCGGTCAGGCATCGGGCGATGACGGCCTCGACCTCTGACGTCAAGCGTAGGGCGTGGGGGCCGCCGGCCACGAAACACAGCGACGCGAAATCGCGTCGAAATGTGCGGCGGGGCAGGTACCGACGGCGGGCCGAGCGAACGTGCGGTGGCTCAGGCGCCCGGGGTGGCCATGTCAACCTCGGAGCCGAGGC
>JBGTCW010000006.1:0-6385 GCA_041748635.1 Ilumatobacteraceae bacterium
GCGACGGCGTCGTTCGTGTCGCCGGATGATGGGGCCGCGGTCGCCGGTGGTGTGGTCGTGGAGATGGCTGCGGAGGGCGTGACGATCGAGGAGGCCGGTGAGGTGCGAGCCGACGCGGGTCACTTCCACGTGATCGCTGACGCAGGGTGCACGCCGAAGGGCGAAGGCATCGCGAAGGACGCCGATCACCTGCACTTCGGCAAGGGGCAGACCGAGGGCGTGATCTATCTCGAGCCAGGCGAGCACGAACTCTGCCTCGAAGTTGGCGACGGCGAGCACGCGGCGCTCGGGATCACCGCAACACAGACGGTCGACGTCGGCATCGCCGACCAGGACGAGTGGTGTGCGGTGGTGAAGGAGGTCGACGACCTCTTCCTTGCCGTCGACACGAGCTCCGACGACTTCGCGACCAAGCAGGTCGGCTACGAGAACATTCGCCGGCTCACCGTGCAGCTCGACGCTGCGCTCGACGTGATCGATGCCGAACCCGCCGATGGTGTGGGCGAAGCGATCGGATTCGCGCAGGCGGTCGCAACCGCGTTCGTCGACGCCGACGACATGGGATCAGCGGAAGAGGCGCTGGTTCCGGTGTTCGAGTCGATCGGGTCGCAAGACGGCCTGCCGGGCGCAACGTGGATCGCCTCGGAATGCGGTGTTGACATCGACGGCTGACTTGCATCAGCGTTGGCCGGGACCGACGATCAACCCACGAGCGATTGAGGTGTCGAGTGACTCAACGTGCACCGTGAGTCGATGGGCGACGAGCGCCATGTTGACCGTCGGTGCGGCCGCCGGTGCGGCGGCGCTCGGGTCGGTTCGGGTCGCGTCGGTTCGGGCGGCGCGACAGTCGAGCTGACCAGCCAACCTGTGGCTCGGGTGGGCCCGTGGACCGGTGGTCAACGCGCCCGGTAGACATCGCGTCGATGTGCGATGGCGATGATCGTGATGCGCTGGCCGACCAATCGATCTCGTACCCGTAGGACGCTGCTGCTGGTCGATGCGTGCCAGCAGTTGCTCGCGGGACAGTCGCGCCACACGCCCGGCCTTGGCATAGGTTTTCCGGTCAACCTGCGACGTCCGGGGTGGCCCTTCCGCGTCGAGTGAGGAGACCGGCGATGAGGTAGGTCACGCACCCGATGAACGCCGCTGCGAACAGCAGGTTGTAGGCCACGAGCACCAGCGAGTTGCCCCAGTCGTCGTGACGACCGACGTGAACGATGAAGACACCGATGATCGCAACGCAGCCCCCGCCGAGCCAGGCGGCCGTCTTCAGTCGCCGATGGCGAAGGTTGCTGTCCGGAGCGCGTAGCGAGCGACCGAGGCTGCTGCTCTGCGCGATCGCGATGAGGATTGCGAGCGCGAACGGCACGATCGCCACGACGATGCCGACATCGAGCGTGAGCCCCACGGCGGCGGCGACGGCGGCGACGAGAAGTGCTGCGGCGACGACGTGCAGGGTCGTGTCGGTGTTGCGAGCGTTCATGATGGACTCCAATCGGTAGCGGGGAACCGTGATGATCAGGTCGAGTCCGCTTCTCCTCCACGCCCCAGAACGCCCTCGTGCGGAGACGAGATCGGCGTGAGCCTGGGCGAGGTCATCGCAGTAACGGTCGCGGAACTCCTTCGGATACAGGCGGACCAACGCCCGGTACGTGCGGCTGTCGGGCATGTCAGGTCAGCCCCGGGCGGAGGTTGGTGCGAGTGGTGGTGATGAGGCGCTCGAGCCGATCCGCCTCGGCAGCGCACACGCGGCGACCGAGCCCTGTGAGTCGGTAGTAGCGGCGACGCTGGTCGTCGTCCTCGCTCGGGCGGTGGTCGGTCTCCTCGGCGAGGCCGTGGTCGACGAGGCGCTTGAGGGTGCCGTAGAGCGTTGCCGGACCCATCTTGACGACGCCCCCCGACGATTCCTCGACGGCCTGCATGACGGCGTACCCGTGCCGGTCGCCCTCGGTGAGGGCTACGAGGACGTGGAATTGGGCGGCGGGGAGCGGGAGCAGCGACCGGGGGTCGACGTCGATCATGGAGGCAACTATATCGGTAAATGATATAATGTCAAGAGATAGAGCTGCAGTGTCGCTCACGCTTCATCGAACCGTCAGGATCACTCGGCGCGACATGCACGCCACGACGCTCGTGTTGTTGAGGACCTCGCGATCGACACGTCGCACAGCCTCACGCCGGCCATCGTGGGCTACGTGACCGACGAGTGCGCGCTCGACTTTGGTGGCCGCTCATGACGCGCACGGCCATTCGGTGAACCGAACGCAGGGTTCGGTGGCACAGTTGTGCATGACCAGGGGGCATCTCGACCGACGCAGCGACGTCGAACTCGTCGCCGCGGTCGTCGATCGCGATCGGGGAGCCCTTCAGGAGTTGTACGTACGCCACGAGCCGTGGCTCTCGATCCGGCTGGCGTACCGGTGCTCGGATCGCACACTGGTCGAGGAGGCGGTGCAGGACACCTTCGTCACGGTGTGGGCATCGGCCGATCATTACCGAGCGACCGGGCCGGTTGCGGCCTGGATCTGGGGGATCGGGATCCGCCGGCTCCTGCAGGTGATGCGCCCGCGGATGTCGCTGCGCGAGCGGCTGCTCGCGCAGCGCCAGCCCGAGTTGGTATCGGCGGAGGACGAGTTGCTGGTGGGCGTCGAGCACGGTGATGTCGGTGTGGCGCTCGGGAGGTTGTCGCCCGAACTGCGCATGGTCGTCCAGGCGACGGTGCTCGACGGGCTCAGCTGTCAGGAGGCGGGCCGACTGCTCGGCATCCCGACCGGCACGGTCAAGACACGAATGATGCGAGCGAAACGAGAGATGCGGGAGGCGTTGATATGACGGCCGTCGACGAATGGCACGCGAGCGACCACGAACTCGAACGGTATGCGAAGCACACGATTCCGACGTTCGCGCGCGCGTCGGTGGAAGCCCACCTCCTCACGTGCGATCGGTGCCGATCCACGCTGTCGACGGCCGTCGCCGCGGCGCCTCGTGAAGCCCAGACGGACGAGACCTGGTCGCGCATTGCCGATCGGATCGACGTCACCGGTCGCCCGTTGCGGTCGTCGACGACCGGGTTGCAGGTGTCGACCGCCAGCCCACAGTTGATGTTCGCAACACTCGCAGTCGCACTCGGCGTCATCGTCGGCGTGGCGGTTGCGTCGGCCACCGCACCCCGCGCATCGTTGCCGCTGTTCGTGATGCTGGCGCCGCTTGCGCCGGTGATCGGCGCCGTGCTCGCGTTCCAGACGGGCATCGATCCCGCCGGGCAGCTCTCGTCGGCCACGCCGCTGGCATCAGGTCGCCTGCCGTTCCTGCGCGCCGCGATCTCGAGTGGCGCCGCGATCTTCGCGGTGGCGATCGCCAGCCTGTTCGTGCCGGTCGGGCTCGCGGATGTCGGCGTCTGGTTGCTGCCGGGACTTGCGTTGACCTCGCTCGTCGTAGCCATCTCGACGTGGATCGATCCGAAGCGTGTCGCACTCGGGTTGGCGGTCGGCTGGACGGTGGTCGTAGGGACGTGGTCGTGGGGTCGCCGCCCACGCACTGTGAAGCTCGATCTCGGTGACTTCGCCGCCCAACGGACGTCGATGCAGTTGTTGCTCGTGGCGGTCACCTTGTGTTCGGGCACGATTGCGTTCGCACGGCGCGACGAACTTCCCGTCTGGAGGTCTCGATGAGCCCCGTCCCTGCGATCGAGTTGACGGCGCTGTCGAAGTGCTACGGATCGAAGGTCGCCGTCGGCGACCTCGACTGGTCCGGCGGCCAGGGTGTGATCGGTCTCCTCGGTCCCAACGGCGCCGGCAAGAGCACGCTGCTGCGCATGCTCGCCACGGTCCTCGCCCAGGACAGTGGCTCGATCCGTGTGTTCGGACTCGATCCCGCCGTCGCCGACGAACGGCTCGCGATCCGACGCCGACTCGGCTACCTGCCCCAAGAGGCCGGCCTGTACCGCAGCTTCACGGCCTTCGACCTCGTCGACTACGTCGCAGTGCTCAAGGAGATCACCGATCGCACGGTGCGGCGCGACGAGGTGCGTCGGGTGCTCGACGACGTCGGCATGACCGACGACATGCACCGACGGATCCGGACGTTGTCGGGCGGCATGCAGCGACGGGTCGCGCTCGCCGCCGCCCTGCTCGGGCGACCTGATCTGCTCGTGCTCGACGAGCCGTCGGCCGGGCTCGATCCTGACCAGCGGCTGCGGCTGCGGACCGTGCTGTCGGATGTCGGTCAGCGCGGCACCGTCGTGCTGTCGACCCACCAGACCGACGAGGTGGCAGCCTTCTGCCAGCGGGTCCTCGTGCTCGACCGTGGGCGCCTGCTCTTCGACGGCGCACCACGCGATCTTGCGACCCGTGCGGCGGGTCGCGTCTGGGTCAGCGAGTCGCCCGACCCGGGCGCGGTGCGGTCGTGGGTGACGGGTGACGGCGACATCCGCAACATCGGTGCGCCACCCACCGGTGCCTCGGTGGTCGAACCGACCCTCGACGATGGCTACCTGCTGGTGGCCACCGAGCAGGACGTGCGGGCATGACCGTGTCGATCACCACCACGACATCACCGGATGACGCGGTGGTCCGCCGCCGGGCGATCGGGCAGCTCGCTCGAATCGAGTCCTCCCGCATGCTGCGCAGCGCTCCGATCTGGATCGGACTCGCACTCACGGTGCTGCTCGCAGTCACCGGCGCACTGTCCGAGGAGGAGTGGTCTGCTCAGAAGTACAACTCGCTGGTTCCGCTCTCGGTGTTCCCGCTGACGATCGGGGCGTTCATCGCCGGAGTGCGATCAGGCAACCGCGATCGGTCGCACCGTCGTCCACCGCTCTCGGAGGAGGCCGCGCTCGATGGCGATGAACGAGCGTGGGCTCGCCTGTCGAGCCTGCTCGTCCCCGTGGGTATGGCGGCGCTCGCGATGCTCGTGATCGGTGTCGCCAGCCGGATCGAAGGCGGCTTCTGGATCGGTGACTCGCCTCGCCGGACCGACACCGCACTGCCCTCGGTGTTTGAACTCGTCCAGCCGGTGCTGTCGGTTGCCGTCACGGGGGCGGCGGGCCTCGCCATCGGCCGGGCGGTGCGACGCAGCGGCCCGGCGATCGTGATCGGTGGGGCAGCGCTGTTCTTCAGCGGACTGGCGTACTGGATCTGGAACTCCGCGTACGCCTACTCGACCGCCCTCATGCAGATCCAACCCTTGGAGGTCGACCTGCCTGCCTCGACCAATCCATCCGCTGTCCCCGAGGACTGGCTGGTGAACAGACCGAATGAGTATTCGGGCTGGCGGCGTTCGATCGTGCACACACCCACGGTCATCTTCCACAACCTGTATCTGCTCGGGTTGGTCGGGCTCTTCTCCGGCCTCGCACTCCGGCATCGCCCACGGGCGCGCATGATCGCCGCCGGCGCCGCCGTTGCGGTCCTCGCCGTCATCGCGCAGCTCGCCGTCTCCCCACACTGAGACGGCCATGGCGTCGATGGCTCCACTGCTCGTGTTCCGGCAGTCGCTGAGGCCGACGATCATCGCCACTCCCTCGCGTCCGCTGCTGACCGCAACGACTGTTCTGCTCGTCGTGATGGTGATCACAAGTCGAAGCAACGAGCAAGCACCAGGCCCGATGGTCATCGCTGCCGCCGGTGCGATCGCCGGCAGCGTGATCCTCGGGTTGGACGACGAGGCGAACTCCACGCTCCGATCGTCGCCGACCAGTGCGTTCGTCCGCCTCGCCCACCGACTGGCCGTCCTCGTGCCGGCGCTACTCGTTGCTGTGGCTGCACTCGTCGTCGCCGACCGGGTGCTGTTCGCACGAGCGTCACCGCTGCCGTCACCGACGGCGTTCGTTGCGCTCGTCACCGCTGGCGTCGCCATGCAGGTCGTCTGTAGCCGTCACCGACCTGACGCGTCCGCGGAAGCGGCAGCCGTTGCGGTTGTGGCCTGGTCCCTGGGCGGCACCCTCGCGCCCGACGTTGCGATCATGCGCACGGTCGCCGATGCATGGATCAACCGCGCCCCCTGGGTGCTCGGCGTGTCGATCGTGCTCATCGCCGTCGGCACCGCAGGCCGCGCCGCCTGATCAGAGAGGTCCGGAGATGCCGCCGTCCTTGCGGACTCGCCAGAAGTGGATCGCCATGAAGATCACGATGATGAACGGCAGGAACAACACGTGCAACACGTACCATCGCAGCAACGTGTTCGGGCCGATCTCCTTGCCGTCGAGCAACACGAAGCGGACTTCCTCACCGAACACCGGGGTGTAGCCGGCCATGTTGCCGCCGACGGTGACGGCCCACAGCGCCAACTGGTCCCACGGGAGCAGGTAGCCGGTGAACGACAACCCGATGGTCAGGGTGAGCAGGATCACGCCGATCACCCAGTTGAACTCGCGCGGCGGCTTGTA
>JBGTCW010000007.1:0-2136 GCA_041748635.1 Ilumatobacteraceae bacterium
GCGCAGGGTCTTGTGGGTCGTGAAGGTGACCACGTCGGCAAACGGCACCGGATTGGGGTGCGCACCGCCGGCGACCAGGCCCGCGAGGTGAGCGATGTCGAACAGCAACAGCGCCCCCACCTCGTCGGCGATCGCCTTGAAGGGCTCGGGGTCGAGCCGACGCGGGTAGGCGGTGGTGCCCGCGACGATCATCTTCGGGCGGTGCTCGTGCGCCAGCGCCCGCACCTCGTCCATGTCGATGCGGTCCTCGGCACCGGTGCCGTACGACACGAAGTTGTAGAGCAGCCCGCTGGCGTTGACCGGCGAGCCGTGGGTGAGGTGACCACCGTGGTCGAGGCTGAGCCCGAGCACCGTGTCGCCCGGCTGCAGCAGTGCCTGATAGACGCACATGTTGGCGTTGGCGCCAGAGTGCGGCTGGACGTTTGCATGGTCGGCGCCGAACAGCGCCTTCACACGGTCGATGGCCAGCTGCTCGATGTCATCGACGATCGCATTGCCGCCGTAGTACCGCTTGCCCGGGTAACCCTCGGAGTACTTGTTCGTCAGCACCGAACCAACGGCGGCCATCACGGCCGGCGAGGTGAAGTTCTCGCTGGCGATCAGTTGGATGCCGGACGTCTGACGCTCGACCTCACGCTCGATGAGGCTCATCACCTCGGTGTCGGGATCGGTGTCGGAGGGAAACGGCATGAGGAGTCCTTTGGCAGTGGTCACGCCGGTGCCAGGCACCGCGTGACCGGTGGTCAGAAATGGGCTTCGAGCTCGGAGATCTGGTCGACCCGTCGAGCGTGACGGCCGCCTTCGAAGTCGGTGGTGAGGAAGGTGGTGACGATCTCCTCGGCGAGACCGACCCCGACGACGCGTGCCCCGATCGACAGGACGTTCGCATCGTTGTGTGACCGTGCCATCCGCGCGGTGTAGAGGCAGTTGCAGAGCGCGGCACGCACACCGCGCACCTTGTTGGCCGCGAGCTGTTCGCCCTGACCGCTGCCGCCGAGGACGATGCCGAGATCTGCATTGCCGTCGCGCACGGTTCGACCGACATCCGCACAGATCTGGGGGTAGTCCACCGACTCGGTCGAGTGGGTGCCCTGGTCGTCGACCTGGTGACCTTGGCCGAGCAACATGGTGACGAGGTGTTGCTTCAAGTCGTAGCCGGCGTGGTCGGACCCGATCGCGATCCGGGTCACCGACGGCGCTGCTGGCTCGTTCATCGGGTCCGAGTGTAGGTCGTGCACGTTGCGCTCTTCACTCGTTGCGACGCATGACCGCTCCGTAGTGTTCGCTCGTGACCATCGACCCCCGAACCCCCGTCATCATCGGTGTCGGCCAGCACCTCCATCGCGCTGACTCGATCGACGACGCCCTCGAACCGCTCGCACTGATGGAACACGCCATCGTCGCTGCATCCGCCGACGCGGGACTCGCCGGGCCGCCAGCGGCCGATGCGGTCCGCGTTGTGAGCAGTTTGTCCTGGCGTTACCACAACGCGCCGCGTCTGCTCGCCGAGCGGATCGGGATCACGCCCGCCCGCCTCGAGTACACCACCCCTGGCGGCAACAGCCCGCAGTCGCTCGTCAACCGGACCGCGCTCGAGATCCAGTACGGAACCATCGACATCGCCATCCTCGCCGGCGGCGAGGCGTTCCGGACCCGCATGCGAGCGAAGCGTCAGGGCGTCGAGCTGACCTGGCCGAAGGCGCCAGACGACGACGAGCCGACGATCATCGGCAGCGACCTCGCCATGAACCTCGCCGCGGAGACCGAGCGCGGGCTGTTCATGCCGGTGCAGTTCTACCCCATGTTCGAAACCGCGTTGCGAGCCGAGGCCGGGCGCTCGCCAGAGGCTCACCAGGCGTACCTCGGTCGGCTCTGGTCCGGGCTCAGCGAGGTCGCCGCCCAGAACCCGCATGCGTGGATCCGCGAGGCCAAGACGCCCGACGAGATCACCACCGTGTCGGAGACCAATCGGATGATCGGGCTGCCCTATCCGAAGCTGATGAACTCGAACAACGACGTCGACATGGCCGCCGCCGTGATCATGTGCTCGGTGGAGACCGCTCGGCGCCTCGGTGTCGACGAGGATCGATGGGTGTTCCCCCACTCCGGCACCGACTGCCACGAGCACGAATACGT
>JBGTCW010000008.1:0-13277 GCA_041748635.1 Ilumatobacteraceae bacterium
CCGTCGATGCGGATCATCACCGACATCTTCGCCTACTGCAGCACGCACGTCCCGAACTGGAACACGATCTCGATCTCCGGTTACCACATCCGCGAAGCAGGCTCGACCGCGGTGCAGGAGATCGCCTTCACGCTCGCCAACGCGATCGCCTATGTCCAAGCGGCGATCGACGCCGGCCTCGACGTCGACGACTTCGGCCCGAGGCTCAGCTTCTTCTGGAACGGTCACAACAACTTCTTCGAAGAGGTCGCCAAGTTCCGCGCCAGCCGTCGCATGTGGCACACGATCATGACCGAGCGCTTCGGGGCGAAGGATCCGAAGTCGTCGATGCTGCGCTTCCACACCCAGACCGGCGGCTCGACGCTCACTGCGCAGCAGCCGATGAACAACATCATGCGCGTCACGCTGCAGGCGATGGCCTCGGTGCTCGGCGGCACGCAGAGCCTGCACACCAACGGCTACGACGAGGCGCTCAGCTTGCCGACCGAGGAGGCGGCGCGCATGGCGCTGCGGACCCAGCAGGTCATCGGCTACGAGTCGGGCGTCGCCGACACACCCGATCCGCTCGCCGGGTCGTACTTCGTCGAGTCGCTCACCGACGAGGTCGAGCGGCTGGCCTGGGAGTACATCGAGCGCATCGACGAGATGGGCGGCGCCGTCGCGGCGATCGAGTCCGGGTTCCAGATGGACGAGATCGAACAGGCCGCCTACGAGTACACGAAGTCGATCGACGACGACGAGCGGGTCATCGTCGGCGTGAACAAGTTCACGATGGACGACGAGCCGGAGCCGAAGGTGTTCCCGGTCGATCCCGAACTCGAGGGCAATCAGATCGCCCGGTTGCAGGCGTACAAGGCGAACCGCGACACCGCTGCGGTCGAGTCGACCCTCGCCGCCGTGAAGGCGTCGGCAGCGGGGACCGACAACCTGCTCTACAGCATGAAGGACGCATTGCGCGCCGACGCGACGCTCGGCGAGATCAGCGATGCCCTGCGTGAGGTCTTCGGCGTCTACACACCGTGAGCAGCTCGGGCACTGACCCACGGGAACGGTCGACGACTCGTCGGGCGGCGCTCGACGAGATCGACCGAGCGCTCACTGCGCTCGGCGTGGACGTCGCCGATCTCGACGTGTCACCCCGGCTCGATGGCCGCCAAACCGGGAACGGTGTTGCCTCGCCGGCTGCCGTGACCGCATCGACGAGCACGGCCGAGACCGCCGACGGTCGGGGAGGTGGGCAGCGCTCGCGATCACGTGCGCCGCTGCCACGCAACTTCCGACTCCTCTGGGCTGCCACGGCGCTGTCGAACCTCGGCGATGGTCTCCGACTCGTCGCGCTCCCGCTGCTCGCAACGTCGCTCACCTCCGATCCACGCCTGATCGCAGGTGTCGTGGTGGCGCAGCGTCTGCCATGGCTGTTCTTCATCCTGCCGGGCGGTGCGTGGGCAGACCGCTTCGATCGACGGCTGCTGCGCATGCGCCTCGACATTGCCCGCGCTGCGGTGATGGCGGTGCTGGTCGGAGCCATCGCGTTCGACCAGGCCTCGATCGTGATCATCTACGTGGTCGCAGCGCTCCTGGCGTCGGCGGAAGCGGTGGTCGACAGCTCGAGCATGGCGATGGTGCCGGCGACGGTCGACGAGGTCGATCTGGAACGCGCTGTCGGTCGCCTCGGATCGACGGAGCTGGCGATGAACGACCTCGTCGGGCCACCGCTCGGCGGATTGCTGTTCGGTCTGGCGATCGCCGTGCCGTTCGGACTCGACGCGGCAACGTTCGCCGGGGCGGTCCTGGTGCTGAGCTTCATGGGCGGGAGCTACCGACCGGCTGGTGCGTCCCATCCGCCGGATGAACGCGTGTCGATGCGCGCCAGCCTGGGCGTGGGTGTCCGCTGGCTCTGGAACCATCGCCTGTTGCGAACGTTGGCGGTGGTGTCCACCGCGTTGGGTGCGGCGTCGTTCATCGGCAACGCCGTGTTCGTAATCTTCGCCATCGAAACGCTCGGCCTGTCCGAGTTCGGCTACGGCGTGCTGCTCGTCCCCGGTGCGCTCGGCGGGATCGCCGGCTCGCTGATCGCTCCGCGGTTCCGCCGGTTTCCGCTGCGTCGCACACTGCCGATGGCGGTGGTCGGCTCGGGTGCATCCACCTGGCTGATGGCCTTGACATCGTCGCCGATCCTGGTCGGGGTGCTCTCCGCAGTGTCGCTCGGCTCGGTGATGGTCTGGAACGTGCTGACGCTCGCGCTGCGTCAACGTCTGATCCCCGATGACATGCTCGGTCGGGTCGGGGCGAGCTATCGCTTCCTCGTCTATCTCGGCATGCCGTTCGGTGCGCTCGTCGGAGGTCTGCTCACCAATGCGTTCGGGGTGAGGTCGGCCATCTTCGTCAGCGGCAGCGTGCTCGTGTTCGTCGGGCTGACCCTGCCCGTGTTGTTGCGATGGGTCGAGCGGAACGAAGGCGGTCTGGCGTAGCGCCGGGCGTCCGATGCCTCAGATCACAGGTGCGACCGGATCGCGGTCAGCAGGTCGTCGTAGCTGCTGAGTGCAGTGAACTGCGGGAACTCGGCGACCACGTTCACCGGCGCATTGAACAGGTACCCGTGATCGGCGGCGCCGAGCATCGTGGTGTCGTTGTAGCTGTCGCCAGCGGCGACGACCTGGAAGTTGAGGCCTCGCAGCGCCTCGACGGCGTGTTGCTTCTGGTTCGGTTGGCGCAACCGGTAGTCGGTGATGCGGTCGCCGTCGACGACGAGTCGATGGCAGAGCACCGTTGGCCAGCCGAGTTGGCGCATCAGCGGACGGGCGAACTGCTCGAACGTGTCCGACAGCAGGACGACCTGGGTCGCGGTGCGCAGGTCATCGAGGAAGTCGCGAGCGCCATCGAGGGGTTCGAGCTCGGCGATCACGTCCTCGATCGTTGACATCGTCAGGCCGTGCTCGGCGAGCAGATCGAGGCGGTACCGCATCAGCACGTCGTAGTCGGGTTCGTCGCGTGTCGTCCGTCGCAATCCGTCGACGCCGGTTCGCTCGGCGACGGCGATCCAGATCTCGGGAACGAGCACGCCTTCGACGTCGAGGGTCACGATCGTCTGGCGTTCGGCATCGCTCACCAACTCAGTCTCGCCGCGCAACCCCACCCGTGCGAAAACCCCGTCGTGAGAAAACTCCGTTCGCGTTGCAGTTCGGATGACCCGTCCCGTCCGGCCTGCAACGAGAACGGGGTGTCTCGCGAAAACTCCGCTCGCGTTGCAGTTCGGAAGACCCGTCCCATCCGAACTGCAACGCGAACGTGATGTGCGCGGGAGATGGCTAGGCGGTGATGTGGGTGATCGTCGGCTGGGGGCGCTCGGGGACCGCGCAGTCCTGGGTCGCCCACCCGAGGTAGATGACGCCGACGAGCCGGACGTCGGGCTCGAAGCCGCACAGTTCGAGCACGGCGGGAGGATGGGTCAGGGCCGGCGTCGACCAGAAGCTCGCGAGCCCGATCGTGGTCGCACCGAGCAGCAGGTTCTGGATCCCGGCGGCCACGGCGTCGCGGTTCTCGACGTGCAACATGTCGTTGTCGTGGGCTGCGCAACCGACCACCAACGACGTCGGGGTGCGCAGGTACTTCGTCCGCGTCTTGTTGCGCTTGGCCTCGTCGCCGAAGCCGACCCGTTCCATGTCGTCGGCCATCGTCGCACCGAGCCGGACACGTCCATCGCCGGTGAACGCCGCGAAGCGCCACGGCCAGGTCTTCTTGTGATTGGGCGCCCAGGTGGCGAGCCCGCACAACTCGGTGATCACTTCCATCGGCACGTCGCGTTCGTGGTCGACGATCATCGATGTGCGTCGCGAGCGAACGAGCTGTGCGAAGTGCTCGAACCGGATGTCGGCGGCGTCGGTGAGGGTCTCGTCCATCTCGGTCAGGATGTCACGTCGTCGCGACGATGACACCTCGACGGCCGACGCGAGCCTCGCCCCGGACGACGGTGTCGGCCAGCGTGCTACGTTGAGTTCACGCCTGGAGGCCACGGGGGTCGAGTAATGGTACGAATTCCACTGATCGCAGTTGCATTGCTGTTCGGGGTTGCGGCATGCGGTGAAGGGTCCGATGCCGACGATACCGACGATGTCAGCGCAGGCGGTGAACAGTCCTCGTCCACGCAACAGAGCGCCGACGATGCTGCGCCCGAGGCCACAACGGCGCCCGATGCTGACGACAGCAGCGGTGACGACAGCGGCGACGCGGAGGGTGCCGGTCCGTCGACGGCGACCGTGACGATCGGCGATCAGACCTACGACTTCTCGACGGAAGGCGCTCTCGTCGCCCAATGCCAGACCGATCTGTTCGGCATCTTCTCGGTGCAGCTCCCGATGATCGACGGCGGCGATGGGGGCATCGCCATCGTGATCCTCCGCGATGGCACCGATCCGGCGGTGGTCGAACAGAACAACGAAGTGCGGGTCTCTGTCGGCGACGAGGACTGGGAGGCCGCGGAGGCCGGTGAGCTGTTCGAGATGTCCGAGCAGTTGGTGCCCGGCATGAGCCAAGTCGATTCCGCCGAGGTGGACGGCAATACCGTGCGTGGCACGGCGACGTTCGTACGCCAACTCAGCCTGTTCGCGGGCGGCGAGGTGGAGATCGAGACGGGGAGCTTCGAAGCAACGTGCGGAGAAGAGCGGTTGTCGTAGCCGTGCGGTGCTCGTCGACGGTCATCTGAGGCCGTTCTGGCCGCCGGGTTGTCAGGTCACCGTGCAGGCGTCATGCCGTCGCCCAGAGCAGCACCTCGGCGCCCCCGCTGCCGGCGGTCAGCGTTGGCGACCCGGCGTTGGTGAGTCGCACCGCATCGCCGGTCGACAATGGTCCGGCGACGTCGAGGTGGGCTGTTCCGCGTGGGACGAACAGATGGACGTGTCGATCGTCGGGCACCACCACCGACTCTCCGGCGCCGAGGCGACCGCCCCACAGCACGGCGCCGCGTTGGCGAATCGAGATCGCTGCGTCGTGGCCCCTCCCTGACGCGATCGGTACGAGTCCGCCCTTGTCGAGTTCGGCGTTGATGTCGAGCTGCTCGTAGCCGGGATCGATCGACTCGGTGTCCGGTGACACCCACATCTGGACGAAGTGCACGTCATCGGTGCCGGAGTTGTTCATCTCGCTGTGCCAGATGCCGGTTCCTGCCGACATGCGCTGGGCCAGGCCGGGGTAGAGGATCCCGCGATTGCGTTCGGAGTCCTTGTGCTCGAGTTCGCCCGACAGGACCCACGTCACGATTTCCATGTCGCGGTGTGGATGTGTGTCGAACCCCGAACCGCCTCGGACGACGTCGTCGTTGTTGACGAGCAACAGGCCGTGACCAGTGTTGGAGGGGTCGCGGTGGTGGCCGAAGCTGAACGAGTGCTTCGAGTCGAGCCAACCGGCCTTGGTGCGGGGCCGGTCAGCCGCTCGGCGGACATCGACGGTTGGAGCAGCGCTGGACGACGTGGAACTCATACCCAGGAGAACGCTTGTGGACGCAACAATATTCCGACCGGCTGACGTCGCCACCAAAGACCAGCGTGTGGACGTTGCAGCCGCGCCAGACTGAGCCGGTGCGAACTCCGTGGACGCCGAGCGGGATCGCCGTCGCCGCGGTGCTCGCCGCTGCGGTCCTCTTCGGGACGAGTGGAACCGCACGAGAGCTCGGGCCGGACATGGCGAGCTCGTTGTCGGTCGGTGCCGCCCGTATCGCTCTCGGTTCGATCGTGCTGTGGATCGTCGTGGCGGCGAGCCGAGCGCCGCTGCCCACTGCGTCCACGCTGCGGCGTGTGCGCGCACTCCTCGTGGCCGGTGGAATCGGCGTGGCCATGTACACCCCGCTCTTCTTCGTGGCGGTCGAGCGAACCGGCGTGGCGATCGGGACGGTCGTGACGATCGCCAGCGGCCCGTTCTTCGCCGCCGGACTCGACTGGCGATTCCGGGGCGTACGTCCGACCACCGGATGGTTGCGTGGCACGGCGGTCACCGTCGTGGGGGTGATCGTCTTGATCTCGGTGGCCGATTCGGGCGGCGGTGCGCTCGACGCAGGGGGCGTCGCGGCGGCGCTGGTGGCTGGCTTCGGGTACGCCATCTACTCCGTGACGTCGAAGGCGACCATGGAACGTGGTCTCGGGTCGACACTCGCGCTGGCGATCCCGTTCACGATCGGGACGGTCGCCGTCGTCATCATGTCGCTCGGCCAGTCGTGGGAGTGGCTGACAACGGGGGAGGGCCTCGCCATGGCGCTCTACCTCGGCGTCGCCGCCACGGGTGTGGCGTACGTGCTGTTCGGGTTCGGGCTGCGCCGACTGACGTCGGCGACGACCGTGACGCTGGTGCTGGCTGAGCCCGTCACGGCTGCGCTGCTCGCTGCGATCGTCCTCGACGAGTCGATCCCCCTGCTCGGATGGCTGGGCGTCGTCACGGTCATCGGTGGGCTCGCGCTCGTCGGCGCCAGCGCATCGAGAGCGGGCCGACGATCCGAGTGACGATGCCGGTTCAGGCGTCGGGCGTTCGGGCGCGGCTCGGCTGCACCCGCGGCGCCTCATTGGGCATCTTCGGGTACACCGGCGGCCACGGTGCGTCGGGGATACCGTCGGCGAGGTCGTCGGCGAACCGTTCGACGAGTGGAGCGATCGACACCGCTGCGTCGTCGATCAACTCCCACGGATCACCCCGCTCGGCGAGTCGATCCGGCACGGTGTCGATCGTCATGAGCGCGGGATCGATTGTGTCCACTTCGTCCCATCCGAACGGTGTCGACACCTGCGCGCCGACTCGCGGCCGTGCGCCCCAGGCGCCGAACATGTTCTTGTGCGGTGCGTTCTGGTTGAAGTCGACGAACACTCTCGTGCCGCGTTCCTCTTTCCACCATTTGTCGGTGATCAGGTCGGGATGTCGTCGAGTGAGTTCGCGGGCGATCGTCACGACGGCACCTCGCACTGCGAAAGAGTCCCACCCGGGCTCGACGGGAACGTAGACGTGGATGCCCTTGCTGCCCGTGGTCTTCGGGAAGCCGATCATGTCGAACTCGGCGAGGAGGTCGCGGACGTGACCGGCGGCCTCGCGAACCATGTCGAACGACACACCGGGAGAGGGGTCGAGGTCGATGCGCATCTCGTCGTGATCGTCGGGCGTCGACGCACGGAACGGCCACACGTGGAGACCGAGCACCCCCATGTTGACGGCCCACAACACGTGGGCGGCATCAGCGATCACGAGCGCCCGCGACGGGGTCCCGTTGATCGTCTCGACCGTGGTGGTCTGGAGCCACTCCGGCGCGGACTCGGGGATGCGTTTCTGGAAGAACGACTTCTCGCGCACGCCGTTCGGATACCGCTCGAGCAGCACCGGCCGATCCCTGACCGTCGGCATCAACGCATCGGCCACGGCGACGTAGTAGCGGGCGAGATCGAGCTTCGTTCGAGGTTCCTTGTCGGGCCCGACCGAGGGGAACATCACCTTGTCGGGGTTCGTGATTGCCACCGAGCGCCCGCCCGCATCGACCTCGACCGGTTCCCCGAACTCGTCGGCCTTCCCCATCGCCGGAACGTTACCCATTACATCAGGGGTCAGACCCGCGATGTAATCCCTTGCCCTCCGATGGTCGATTACATCGCGGGTCTGACCCCTGATGTAATGCTCATTGGTTGGCGTGGAGTTCGGTGTTGAGTTCGCCCCAGGCGCCGAGGCGGGCGCGGGCGATGACCTTGCCGCTCTGGCCGTCGCGGATGAACATGATCCGGCTCTGGCCCGACAGCTCGCGAGCCTTCACGACGCCGTCCGGCGTGAGCACTGGAGTGCTGGCCGTCACGTAGAGCCCCGCCTCGACCACGCAGTCGTCGCCGAGGCTGATCCCGATGCCGGCGTTCGCGCCGAGCAGGCAGCGTTCGCCGACGGTGACCTGCTCCTTGCCGCCGCCCGACAGCGTCCCGAGGATCGACGCACCGCCGCCGATGTCGCTGCCGTCACCGACCACCACGCCAGCCGAGATACGTCCCTCGACCATCGAGACGCCGAGCGTGCCCGCGTTGAAGTTGCAGAATCCCTCGTGCATCACGGTGGTGCCCTCGGCGAGGTGGGCGCCGAGTCTCACGCGATCGGCGTCGGCGATCCGCACGCCCGACGGGATCACGTAGTCGGTCATCCGCGGGAACTTGTCGATGCTGTGCACGTGCAGTGCGCCACGGCCGAGCTTGACGTTCATCCGCACGTCGTCGACGGCGTCGACCGCAACCGGGCCGAGGTTCGTCCACGCCACGTTGTTCAGGACGCCGAACAACCCGTCGAGGTTGAGCGTGCGGGGCTGCGCGAGACGATGTGACAGCAGGTGCAGACGCAAGTACCCGTCCGATGGGTCGGAGGGCGGCTCGTCCACGTCGATCGTCAGCCGTACCGGTCGGATCGTCACAATGCGGACCTCGTCGACGGTGTCGCGCATGCCGAGTTGTGACTCGATCTCGTCGTTTGGACAGTCGTCGTCGCCGAACTCGCCCCAGCCGAGCCAACGGAACCACGTGTCGAGCACCGATCCGTCGGCAGCGATCGTCGCGAGGCCCGCGCCCCAAGCCATCCGTGTCATCGTCGTCCTCTCCAGATGTAACGATTGGTGTCTGACACCAATCGTTACATGACTTCCGGTCGTAGTGTCGGGAACAGGATCACTTCCTTGATCGAGTCGACCCCGGCCAACAGCATGGCCACCCGGTCCATCCCGATCCCCAGACCGCCGGTCGGCGGCATGCCGTACTCGAGCGCACGGATGTAGTCCTCGTCGACCGAGCCGGCCTCGTGGTCGCCCGCCTCCTTGGCCGCCTGCTCGTCCTCGAACCGGGCTCGTTGTTCGACGGGGTCGTTCAGCTCGGAGTAGCCGTTGCCCAGCTCGCGCGCGTCGACGAAGATCTCGAACCGCTCGGTGAGCCACGGATCGTTGCGGTCGACACGGGCCAGCGGCGAGATCTCGGTCGGATGGCCGGTGACGAACGTCGGACGCACGATGTCCGACTCGCACAGCGCCTCGAACAACTCTTCGACCAGCTTGCCGCCACCCCAGCGCTCCTCCCAGCGGATCCCGTGCGACTCGGCAAGCGTCCGCAGCGCGTCGATGGGTTGGCTCGGGTGCACCGGCCGCCCGATCTTGTCGGACACGGCGTCGACCATCCGCACCCGCGGCCACGGCTCGGCCAGGTCGAACTCCTCGCCACGGATCGAGATGACGGTGGTGCCGATCGCATCCCTCGCGGCCTGGGTGACGAGTACCTCGCTGATGTCCATGACGTCGTTCCAGTCGCCGAACGCCTGGTACAGCTCGATCATCGTGAACTCGGGATTGTGGCGAGTCGAGATGCCCTCGTTGCGGAAGATCCGTCCGATCTCGAACACCCGCTCCATTCCCCCGACGATCAGGCGCTTCAGGTGCAGCTCGAGCGCGATACGGAGGTACAGCTGCTGATCGAGCGCGTTGTGGTGCGTGGTGAACGGGCGGGCATGGGCACCGCCTGCCTCGGCGTGCAGCACCGGCGTCTCGACCTCGATGAAGCCCCGCTCGTGCAGGGTCCGTCGGAAGCTGGCGATGATCTCATGGCGAATCTCGAACGCTCGTCGAGCCTCCGGGTTCACGATGAGGTCGGCATAGCGCTGCCGGAACCGTGTGTCGACATCGCTGAGTCCGTGCCATTTGTCGGGCAGCGGTCGGACGGCTTTGGCGAGCAGTTCGACGGAGCCCGGCTTGACGGAGAGCTCACCCTTGCGGGTGGTCATGACTGTGCCGTCGACACCGACCCAGTCGCCGAGGTCGAGGCGTTTGATTGCGGCGAACTCGTCGTCGCCGACGACCGCCTTGGAGATGAACAGCTGCAGTTCGCCCGAGCGATCACGGATGGTTGCGAACACCAGCTTGCCGGAGTCGCGCAGCAACATGATCCGGCCTGCGACGGCAACTGCATCGTCGGTCTCGACCCCGGGCTCGAGCGTCCCCCACCCTTCGCGAACCTCCGCAACCGTGTGGGTTCGGTCGAATCGATACGGATAGGGGTTCGAACCGGCATCGCGGATCTCGTCGACGCGTGCGAGCCGTCGCGCCTTCTCGGCCGCGAGGCCGCTCCCAGCCGGACCGGCCTCGTCGGGCCGCAACTCGGTACCGGTCGCCTCGTCGGGGCCCGGGCCGGGCAGTTCGTCGGATGGTTGGTCGTCGATGTCGGCGCTCACGGTGACTCGACCGTACCCAAACCGGTCGGGAACGCGGGGGTCCGATTACGTCGCGCCGCCGGTCCGGTCGGCACAGCCCGTAGGGTTCTGGCCGTGCGTACCCGAATCCTCGTCGGCCTGACGACGCTGCTGGTGGGTGCGGTCGCACTCCCCGTCATCGCGGCCGGACCGACCTCGATCAACGGTGCCGCCTCGGCGTCGTCGCCCGCCGATCGAACCGCGCCGATCGCGACCGACGTCGTGAGCATCTTCAACTCGGGCCCGTTGCGCGCGGCGGTCACCAATCAGGCGCTGAGCGCAGCTCGACAAGCCGGGGCGTCGGCCGCCGTCGGCCGATCCGCCAGCGTCGGGATGATCGGTCTCTACCGCGGCGCGACGCCCGTGCAGCTCCCACAGGCCGGGTTCGCCTACCCGATGGGCATCACTGGCCTGCCGCCCGAAGCGGTCGGGGCCACGATGGGCCGTGACGTGTCGGCGTTGTTGTCGCCGGACGCGGCGGTCATGGGCGAGACGTCCGCGGGCCTTCGCGGCGCGGCCGCCGGCGACACGATGCAGCTCCTTGCAGCATCGGGAGCCGTCGTCTCGGTCCGCATCGCCGGTGTCCTTCCCGATGCCCAGGTTGGTGGCGCGGAGCTCTTGATGTCGAACGCGGCCGCTGACCGCCTCGGCGTCACCGAAGCCCGTCGTGTCCTGATGTGGAACCCGTCGTCGCAGGCCGCCATGGATGCCGCCCTCACGAACAATTCGTTGGTGTCGACGTCGATCCGGATCCGTCGAAGTTGGGATCCACCGGACCCCGACGACTCCATCGGGATGGCGCGCACCAAGTCGTTGCTCGGTGAGTTCGCCTACCGCGTGAACTCCGATGGTTCGGTCAGCCAGGACGCCGCCTGGGTCGCCGCGAGCCTGCCAGCGGGTCGCGTGCTGCTCAACAACTCGATCCCGATCAGAGCTCGGTGCCACAACGTCATCGATCCGGCATTGCGTGAGGCGCTCGCCGAAGTGGCGGCCCGGGGGCTTGGCGCCACCATCGACGTCGTCAACTCCAACACCTACGGCGGATGTCACCTGGCGCGATTCAACCGGCTGACACCCGACAACACGGTCGGTTTCCTGTCGCGCCACTCGTGGGGCATGGCGCTCGACACGAACACCGTCGGATCGTGCCAGGGGTGTGCTCCACCCGACTTCGCCACGCGGCCCGGCGGCTGCACGACGGTGCAGATCTTTCGCAAGCACGGCTTCGCCTGGGGCGGCAACTTCCTGACGCCCGATGGCATGCACTTCGAATACGTCGGCGAGCGCCGCGACCTGCTCCCGTACCCGTCGCGTTGGTGTCAGAACTCCGGTGCGGTCGCGTTGACCGACCAAGCGGCGGGTATCGACACGTTCTTCGCCGGTGACGGGCTGACGGTCGGCGAACACTGATGTCCACGCGGTTGCTGATCATCGGCGGCGGCCCGGCCGGCAACATCGCTGCCACGACGGCGGCCCGACTCGGCGCCGAGGTCGTGATGGTCGAACGCGACATCGTCGGCGGCGCCGCCCACCTGTGGGACTGCATCCCGTCGAAGTCGATGATCGCGACCGGGCGGGCGATCAGCCGGACCCGAGCGATCGGCGGCATGGGCCTCGACAACGTCGACACCGTGGTGAACGTCGACACCCTCGCCGATCGCATCGAGTGGGTGAAGGACACGATGCGTGACAACACGACGCAGCTGCTCGAGAGTCAGGGCGTGCGCATCATGCGCGGAACCGGCAGGTTCACCGGCCCCCACACCGCCGAGGTCGTCGGACCCGACGGGACCGAGACGATCGAGTTCGATGCAGCGCTGGTCTCGACCGGCTCTCGTCCGCGGATCCCCGAGTGGTGCCATCCGGACGGCGACCGGATCCTCACCACCCGCGACTGCTACCCGCCCAAGATCTTCCCGGAGAGCATCACCGTGATCGGCTCTGGCGTCACCGGCGTCGAGTTCGTCCACATGTTCTCGTCGTTCGGTTCCAAGGTCACCCTCGTCGTCAGCCGGCAGCAGGTGCTCCCTGGCAAGGATCCCGAAGTCGCGGCGGTCCTCGAGGAAGAGTTCATGCGCCGCGGCGTCAAGTTGCTGATGGGCGCCCGCGCCGAGGCAATCGAGCGCACCGACGACGGTGTGATCGTTCGCTGCGATGACGGCAGGTCGGTTACGTCGACGCACGCCGTGCTCGCCATCGGGTCGATCCCCAACACCGAGGACATCGGGCTGGATGCGGCGGGCGTGTCGGTGAACGACTGGGGCTACGTCGACATCAACCAGCACTGCGTCACCAACGTCGAGCACATCTACGCCGCCGGTGACATCAGCGGCAAGCTGCCGCTGTCGTCGGTCGCCTCCATGCAGGGGCGCAAGATCGCCGAGCACATCATGGGCGGCCACACCCGAAACCATCGTCACCTCGACTACGACAAGGCGGCTTCGGCGATCTTCACCGAACCCGAGATCGCCGACGTCGGCTTGGCCGAAGCCGAGGCGTTCAGTTCCGGCCGCAAGATCCGGGTGACCAAGGTGCCGTTCTCGACCACTGCCAAGGCGATGATCAACAACGACACCAAGGGGTTCGTGAAGATCATCTCCGATCCGGCGACCGGCGAGGTACTCGGCGGCTCGATCGTCGGACGTCAGGCCGCCGAGCTGATCTCCGTGATCGCCGTCGCCGTCACCGCGGGGCTCACCGTGACCGATCTCGCCGAGAGCATCCTCGTGCACCCCGCCCTCAGCGAAGCCCTCTCCGAAGCCGCCGAGTAGGTCTTCCCCGGTCCGTTGTGAGCGATGAGCCCACATACGCCGTGCATCGCTCACAGCACGATGGAGCCCGAGCGGCGCGGGAAGGGAAGCGCCAGCGACGAGCCGCCGTCGGGCCGACCTTGCGTTCCCCATCACCGAATCGTGGTGAGGCCTGACGAATGAATTCGTCTACTCGATGACGGCGAGGACATCGCCGCCGCCGACGGTGTCGCCTGCGGTGACCTTGATCTCCTTGACGGTGCCGGCCTTCTCGGCGTTGATCTGGTTCTCCATCTTCATCGC
>JBGTCW010000009.1:0-13849 GCA_041748635.1 Ilumatobacteraceae bacterium
CGCTGGAGAGACGGTCCCATCCTGAACCAATCCAGGCGAAGGTGTCGCCCGGCCGGACCGTCCGCGGCGCGCCCTGGCGGGCGAGGGTCAGGGCCAGAATCCCCGCAATCGATGCGAACGCCGCAAACCAGGCGAACGAACTCCGCGTTGTCGAACGACGTTCGGCGACCCGCCGGCAAGCGGCAGCGCTGAATCCGAGGAGCACGATCAGAGCGATGACCGACGACGCACGCAGATTGTCGCCGACCGAGATCCGCGTGACCCGATCGCGAACCGGCGACGGGGCGACGACGAACACAACGCCAACGGTTCGTCGACGACGTGTGCGATGTCATCCCGATCCTCTCCTACGACCGATCGGTCGCCGCCGAACACGCCGAACTGCTCGTCGCCGTACGTCAGGCCGGCCGCCCGCGCGGTGCCCACGACCTCGTCATTGCTGCGACAGCACGCGCATCGAAGCGCACCGTCGTGACCAGCGCTCTCACAGCGTTCGACGATCTGCCTGGTGTGACGTTCCTCCACCATCAGTAGTCCCACCCCGCACACTTCGCCACAGGTCCGGAGTGATTTCAAAGCCGTGGTAGCGGCTCATTCACGTCGCGCTGTTCGAGGTATTGGGCGAGTGTGTCGGCTTGTGCAGCGAGGGCCCGCCCGAACAGCTGTGTGAGAAGTGCGATGAGTGGCCTCGCGAGAGCGTTGACTTCGTGGAACGAGATCGACCACGTGTAGTCGGTTCCACCGTCTGGAGGGGGTTCGAATTGATGTCGCGCTGTCATGCGGAACGGCCAGGTTGGGGCAATGCTGCGAAACTCTGCGAGCTTCGGGGGATCCCAGGTCGTGACCTCACTGGTGCCCCGGATCGGCACCACACCGAGACGGCCACGAATCGTTTCACAACGTGGCGCGACGGTGGCCGGATCGGAGGTGCCAGCCGCGAAGCAGTCGGCAACACGCTCTTGATCCGCCAGGACGTCCGGGTGTGCCGGGGTCAGTGCTGGCCGTGGTCCAGCCAGGTGCCGACGATTGTCGACATGAAGATCCGCTGTTTCTGGAAACCGAGCGATCGATAGAAGCCTTCGGCGTCGTCGGTCTGCAACCCGACGTGATGCCCCGGAACCTGCGCGAGCAGATCACGGACCATTCGGGAACCGATTCCCCGACGGCGGTGGAGCGCCGAGGTCCACACGTCGAGTAGGTAGGCGTTGCAGATCCCGTCGGAGAGCATGCGCGCCATGCCGACGAGCTGACCGTCCGCCCTCGCGTACACGACGTTTTGTGAGTTCTCGAAGCATCGCCGAAAATCTTCCGGGGAGCGGCCGTTGTCGAAGTCGTCCTCGTGGAGGAGTCTCTTGGCCTCGCTCCAGTCCACCCGATCGGTCCGCGCGTCCAACGTGAGGTCGATCATCGAGCGAGCACTTCAAGAGCCAGCATCGGCGTGAAGCAAGCCTGGACCGCAGCCTCGGCGGCGCCTGGTCGCCGCTTGCTGAGCTGTCTCACGGCGCAGTCGCGACGAAGACGTGGAACCCATCGAGTTCTGCCGGTGCACCTCCGTGGTAGCCGCCCAGCACGCGCACATCGGCGAAGCCAACACTGGTGAGCAGCGCCACGATCTCGTCCGAGGAGTAGACGTTGGCGACAAGGTCGTGCGTTTCGTGCGCAACCAGCTCGTCACCATCCCACTGCCATGCCTGCATCTCGCGGGTCAAGGAACGTTCGGCCACGTCAACCGCGGTGATCCGTTGGCGCAGCGCGTAGTGGAAGCCGTCAGGTCCGAGCCGACGCTCCTGCTCGGGGGGTGGGGTCTCGTCGGCCGGCCGGGGACGCCATCCTCGCCAGCGGTCGTCGTCGAGGAAGTAGTCGATGCGCTCGCCGACCTCGTAATCGAGGGCCAACACGCCGCCGGACAGCAGATGGACGCGAAGGCGTCGCAGTCCTTCGGCATCCTCAGAGCGGCTACCCCCGAGCCCGAATGAACCGCAGTTCACGATCGTGCCGTAGCGGCGCGGCAGATCGAGCTGATGGGTCGACTGGACGTACAGGGCAGGCTCGCAGCCAGCGGCACGGGCGGCAGCGCGGCAGGCCGCGATCATGTCGGCCGACGCGTCGACACCATCGACGTCGAGCCCGTCAACGACCCACGGCACGAGCAGCCGGCCACTCCCGCACCCGACGTCGAGTGCAGGCTGTCCGGCCGCGACATAGGACCCGAAGAAGGCGATCTCGGGCCCGCCGAGGTTGAAGTTTGCCCACCACCGGGCGATCAGCCCGTGATGCCACGTCGTTGCCGTGGTCATGCCACTGCCGTGCTCGTCACCCATGAGCAGCACGCTAGATGGTCACCCCTCGCCAGCTCCGACGAGTTGGACAAACGTGCAGCCGGACAACGCCTGCCGCCAACACCGACGAAGGCTCCGTGGTCACACGCCAACCCTGTCATCGCGTTCACGGACGGCTGCGAACAGGTGTGAATCGGTAGGAGGCACTCGATAACGACCCACGCAAACCCGGTTCATCAGGTGAGCTGGGTGTCGCAACACCCTCCTGCGCCGAGCAACAGCCCAAGATCTTGGCGATCTCGTCAAACTCGAGTCCGCGCTTTTCGTCGAGGAGGTATATGCGCAGTCCCGGCATTTCTTCTCACTGAGATCTGCGCATTGCGCACGCCCGATATCCCGTTCGTCCGAGAGTCCGACGCGCCACATCGCGCCCTTACCGTGTGCCCCACAATCCCCGGCAAGCACCCCGACGCCGTGTCCTCAAATTGGGCTGAGGTCGAGCGCGGTCGTGGGAAGCGTCCGCAGACGCGCAGGGGGATCCCGGCCAGGGAACACCTTGACACCCTCGAACAATGATCGGTCGCGCAAGCGCGACCTGCACGATCCGAGCAGCGCCCAGCGCAGCACCCCGTCATCGACCGCCCGAGTGAGTGGCTCTTGACGCGCAACTGCCGACGTCACGAACGACCTCGACTGGTCGGCACCGGTTCACCCGCAGCTCGTGTCCACCTCGGACGCGACCGGCTGGGCTAGCCTGCGCCACGCAGGAGGAATGCATGTCACTCTGGAAAAGGACCATGGACTACCTGGGTCTCGGTCCCGACGATGCCTATGACGACTACGACGACTACGACGAGCCTGAACCGCCGTCGCGTTCGAGCCGTGGCCCACGTGATGTCGAGGCGCGCCCGTCGGGCCCCGCTCAGGGTGGGTCGAATCGAGGTTGGGAGGCCGAAGAGGAGCCAACCGTTCGTACGGTGTCCGCCCGACCCAGTTTCCCGTCTCGCGATTTCGACGCCTCGCCGTCGCGCCGCGCCGCCAACGGCCGCTCGGACGACTCCGGCGTACAGGTCAGACCCAATCAGCCGTCGTCGCCCGGCTTGCGCAGCGTCCCGGGAGGATCCATGGAACCCCACACCGTCCGACCGCGACGCTTCGACCAGGCCCAAGAAGTCGCCGACAAGTTCAAAGACGGCCAACCAGTCATCATGAACCTCGAGGGCACCGAGCGCGAGGTCGCTCGACGACTGATCGATTTCGCCAGCGGGATCTGTTACGCACTCGATGGGTCGATGGAGAAGGTGGCCACCGGCGTCTACCTCCTCAAGCCGCCGACCCAGCGTCCGGCGCGCTACGACTACGACGACTGACGACGACTCGAACACCTCGACGACACAGGAGAATGCCATGGAGATGAGTCCGCAGCGCGTCAGGAACGCCGAGTTCCAGACGGTCCGCAAGGGCGCCGACCCCGACGAGGTCAAGCTGTTCCTGAACGACGTCGCCGACGAACTCGAACGGGCGCAGAACCAATCGACCGCCATGGAGGCGCGGGCGCGCGCGGCGGTTGCGCGGTTGCAGGAGGTGTCCGAGTCCAGTGCCGCTGCGGCGGCGACCGGCGCGTCCACCACGGCTGCTCCCGTCACCGTTGACGCATCGGTCGACGAGGCCGAGACGATCAGCCGCACCCTGCTGCTCGCGCAGCGGACTGCCGACACCACCGTTGCCGAGGCCCGAAGCGAGGCCGGACGGATCGTCGGAGCTGCGAATGACGAGGCGGCGACGACGCTGGACTCGACGCGCGAGATGGCTGCTCGGCTCCTCGACGAGGCTCGCGTCGAGGCCCGCCGGGTCGGTGAGTCCGAGCGCTTGGCCATCTCCGGCGAGGTCGAGTCGCTCAAGGCACGACGCGACTTCCTCGAAGCCGACGTCGAGCAGCTCGAGTTGTTCCTCGCCGAACAGCGCAGTCGCCTCCGTGACGCGGCGACGTCGATGATCGAAATCACCGAGCGTGTCCCGGGCGGACTCGGCGAGGTGCGACGACCGCTGATGTCGGCCTCAGACGACGAGTCCACCGCCCAGGTCGACGACGATCTGATCATCGTTACCGAACTCGCCGCCGACGATGCGATCGAGGACACGATCGACGACGGTGAGGACAACTCGATCGATGATGCTGCTGACGACGAGTTCGCTGGTGAGTTCACCGGCGAGTTCACCGACGGCTCGACCGAGGATCGTTCGCCGGACGCCAGCGACGGTTCCCGCTTCTCGTTCGACGACGAACCACGCTGAGCCGTCCACCGCGGCGCCAAACGTCGGGTCCGCGGCCAGTGCCTCGTCGCTAGCATCGTGGCGTGTCCTACCCCGACGTCGACCCCCGGCCGAACTTCCCGCGCCTTGAAGAAGACATCCTGGCGCGCTGGGCCAAGGACGACACGTTCCAGGCGTCGATCGATCAGCGCGAGGCCGGTGAGCATGGCTCGAACGAGTTCGTGTTCTACGACGGACCTCCGTTCGCGAACGGCCTTCCGCACTACGGACATCTGCTCACCGGGTACGTGAAGGACGCGATCCCTCGGTATCAGACCATGCGTGGCCGACGCGTCGAGCGTCGGTTCGGCTGGGACTGCCACGGCCTTCCCGCCGAGGTCAAGGCCGAGCAGGAGTTGGGCATCTCGGGTCACCCGGCGATCACTGCGTTCGGGATCGACAAGTTCAACGACGCGTGTCGAACCAGTGTGTTGCAGTTCACCGACGACTGGCGTGAGTACGTCACCCGTCAGGCCCGATGGGTCGACTTCGACAACGATTACAAGACCCTGGACCTCTCGTACATGGAGAGCGTCATGTGGGCGTTCAAGACGCTGTGGGACAAGGGGCTGATCTACGAGGGATTCAGGGTCATCGCGTACTGCTGGCGTTGCGAGACGCCGCTGTCGAACACCGAGACCCGCATGGACGACGTGTACCGGGATCGCCAGGATCCGGCGCTCACGGTCGGCTTCGAGCTCGACACCGGCGAGCGGATGCTCGCCTGGACGACCACGCCGTGGACGCTGCCGTCGAACCTGGCGCTGGCGGTCGGGCCCGACATCGACTACGTCGTGGTCGAACTCGACGGCGTCCGCTACGTGATCGCTGAAGCGCTGCTCGGCGCGTACGCCGCCGAACTCGGCGACGCGTCGGTCGTGGCGACCATGAAGGGCAGTGAGTTGGTCGGGCGCCGCTACACGCCGCTGTTCGACTACTTCGCCGATGCCAGTCGTTACGGCACCGAGCATGCGTTCCAGGTGCTCGGCGCCGACTTCGTGTCGACCGAGGACGGGACGGGCATCGTGCACATGGCGCCGGGTTTCGGCGAGGACGACCAGGTGGTGTCGAACGCTGCGGGGATCCCGACGATCTGCCCGATGGACGAGCACGGCCGGTACACCGCCGAGGTCGCCGACTGGGTCGGCCGGCACGTGTTCGACGCCAATCCGCTCGTCATCCGGGCGCTCAAGGAGCGCGGCGTGGTGCTGCGCCACGCCACCTACGACCACCCGTACCCGCACTGCTGGCGCTGTTCGCAGCCGCTCGTGTATCGGGCGATCTCGTCATGGTTCGTCGAGGTGACCCGGATCCGCGACCGGATGGTCGAGCTCAACCAACAGATCACGTGGCAGCCCGCCCACATCAAGGACGGCAGCTTCGGCAAGTGGCTCGAGAACGCGAGGGACTGGTCGATCAGCCGCAACCGCTTCTGGGGATCGCCGATCCCCGTGTGGCAGTCGGACGATCCGACCTACCCGCGCACCGACGTGTACGGGTCGATCGCCGATCTCGAAGCCGACTTCGGGGTCAGCGTGACCGACCTGCATCGACCCGAGGTCGACCTGCTCGTGAGGCCGAACCCCGACGATCCGACCGGCGCATCGATGATGCGCCGGGTGCCCGAGGTGCTCGACTGCTGGTTCGAGTCGGGTTCGATGCCGTTCGCCCAGGTGCACTACCCGTTCGAGAACACCGAGTGGTTCGAGCACCACTACCCGGGCGATTTCATCGTCGAGTACATCGGCCAGACCCGTGGATGGTTCTATACGTTGCACGTGCTGGCGACGGCGCTGTTCGATCGGCCGGCGTTCGCCAACTGCGTGAGCCACGGCAACGTGCTCGGCGACGACGGCCGCAAGATGTCGAAGAGCCTGAACAACTACCCGGACCCGCGTGACATGTTCGACACTCACGGCGCCGATGCGATGCGCTGGCACCTGCTGTCGTCGGCGATCCTGCGCGGTGGCGACGGCATGGTCACCGAGGACGGCATGCGCGACACGGTGCGCCACGTGCTGTTGCCGTTGTGGAACTCGTGGTACTTCCTGACGCTGTACGCAAACGCTGCCGACTACCAGGGTGTTGTGCGGACCGACTCGACGAATGTGCTCGATCGTTACGTTCTGGCCAAGACCAGGGCGCTCGTCGTCGACATGACCGACTCACTCGACAACTACGACCTCTTCGGCGCGTGCCAGGTGGTTCGCGACCATCTCGATGTGCTCACCAACTGGTACATCCGTCGCAGCCGAGACCGGTTCTGGGCCGGCGATCACGACGCGATCGACACGATGCACACGGTGCTGTCGGTGCTCACCCGCGTCGCTGCGCCGCTGCTGCCGCTGGTGTCCGAGGAGATCTACAGCGGCCTGCACGGTGCCAACGGTGCCGCGAGCGTCCACCTGACCGATTGGCCGTCGCTCGACGAGCTCCCCGCCGATGAAGATCTGGTCGACACGATGGATCTCGTGCGCGACGTGTGCTCGGCCACGCTCTCGGTGCGCAAGGCGCACCAGCGGCGAGTCCGCTTGCCGCTCGAGAGCCTGACGGTGGCAGCGGCCGACGCCGATCGTCTGCGTGACTTCGTCGACGTGATCGCCGACGAGGTCAACGTGCGGCGCGTCGAGTTGACCACCGACGTCGCTGCAGTGGCGACCGAACGGTTGCAGCTGGTTCCGGCCAAGCTCGGCCCTCGCCTCGGCAAGGACGTGCAACAGGTGATCGTTGCGCACAAGGCGGGCGACTGGACGGTTGACGGCGACGTCGTCACCGTGGGTGGCGTCGTGCTCGAAGCGGGGGAGTACCGCCTCGATCTCGTCGCCTCGGGCGACCAGGCAAGCTCCGGTCTCGGGAGCCATGCAGGTGTCATCGCCCTCGACATCGACGTGACGGCCGAACTCGAACTCGAGGGTCGCGCCCGTGATCTCGTGCGATTGGTCCAGCAGGCCCGCCGCGACGCTGGACTGGATGTCTCCGACCGCATCGATCTGCATGTCGCTGCCGCTGACGCGTGGATCGAAGCGATCGAGGCGCACCGCGATCTGATCGCGGGTGAGACGTTGTCGGTGTCGGTGAGCACGCAGCGCACGGAGACCGCTTCCGACGCCGATCCGGTGATCACGGTCGCGATCGCGAGCTGACCGGCGGGTGATCCCGCGACGTTGGCGGTAGAGTCCGGCGCTCACCCAGCCCTGAGGAGCGCACATGGCCGCATCGAAGAAGCCCAGTTCTGCCACCAAGGCCTCCGCCAGCAAGGCCCCTGCGAAGAAGGCGCCGGTCAAGAAGGTCGCGGCCAAGAAGGTCCCTGCGAAGAAGGCCGCGGCCAAGAAGGCCCCTGCGAAGAAGGCCGCTGCCAAGAAGGCGCCTGCCAAGAAGGTGCCGGCGAAGAAGGCTCCTGTGAAGAAGGCTCCTGTGAAGAAGGCGGCGACGACGGCCCCTGCGAAGAAGGCCGCTGCGAAGAAGGCCCCTGCGAAGAAGGCCCCTGCGAAGAAGGCTGCCACGACGAAGGCTCCGGCCGAGAAGGCCACAGCGGCTCCGGCGAGGTCGGCAGCTGCTCGCAAGCGACCCAACGCCAACAGCGCGATCCCGTCGCTGTTGTCGAACGCGACGTTCGCTCGTGTCGAGATCCCGGCGCCGCGTGGGCACACGAAAGATGGCATCGCCTACACCAAGGATTTCGACGTCAAGTTCCTGAAGGATCAGCGAGACGAATTGCTCGCCCGCCGAGCATCGGAGCTGAAGCGAGCCACGCGACTCGAGGACGAAGCGACGAGCATCATCGAAGACGGCGAGATGGGCGATGTGCAGTTCGACGACGAGGGCGGCGAAGGCGACACGATGGTCGTCCAGCGCGATCTCGACCGGGTGCTGTCGACCCAGGCTCGCCAGACGATCATCGAGATCGACGCCGCGTTGGCGCGCATCGAAGTGGGCACCTACGGCTACTCCGAGGTGTCCGGCATGCCGATCCCTCGCGAGCGGCTCGAAGCCATCCCGGAGACGACGGTCCTCGCCGCCGAGAAGATCAGCGGCATCGGTCCGCGCTGAATCGTGCCCCAACTGCCCGCTGTCCGTGCGTGGCGGGCGCCCATCGCGATCGCGCTCGGCATCATCGCCGTCGATCAGCTGACCAAGCACTGGGCGGTGACCTCGCTCGGCACCGACCGTGAGATCGACCTGTTCTGGACGCTGCGCTTCAACTTGGCGTTCAACAACGGCATGGCGTTCGGGCAGGCCCAGGGTTTCGGCCCGGTGATTGCCGTGATCGCAACGATCGTGATCGTGTATCTGCTGATAACGCTGCGGACCGAGGCCAGTCGCATGAGCACGATCGGCATGGGATTGCTGATCGGCGGCGCCGCTGGCAACCTGATCGATCGGTTGCTGCGTGGTGACGACGGCTTCCTGCAGGGATCGGTGGTCGACTTCATCGACTTCCAATGGTTTCCGATCTTCAACGTGGCGGACATGGCGGTCAACGTTGGCGCCGGGCTGCTGATTCTCAACAGCATCCTCAGTGCTCGGGCGGGCGCGCACGCCGACCGTGAGCTCGAAGGCGGCACAGCATGATCACCGAGGCGGTGCCGTCAGCGCTGGCCGGTGAGCGGCTCGACCGGATCGTGGCGTTGATCGGGGACCTCAGCCGAGCCGAGGCGGCGGCGACGATCTCGGCCGGGGGAGTGCGGGTCGACGGCGAGCCGGCGTCGTCTGGCAAGGTGCGCCTGCAAGAGGGGCAGACCGTCGAGGTCGACCCCAGCGCAATTCCCGAGCCGCCGATGCCGTCGGCCGACGCAGCCGTCGAGTTCGGTGTGGTCCACGAAGACGATGCCGTGATCGTGATCGACAAGCCGGCGGGCCTCGTCGTCCATCCGGGTGCGGGGAACCTCGACGGCACGCTGGTGAGCGGGTTGCTCGCTCGCTATCCGGAACTCGGAGGTGTCGGAGGCGATCCGATTCGGCCGGGCATCGTCCACCGCCTCGACGCCGGAAGTTCCGGACTCCTCGTCGTCGCTCGGACCGATGCGGCGGCCGAGATGTTGATCGAGCAGTTCGCCGACCACAGCGCCACGCGTCGGTACGACGCAATGGTGTGGGGTGTGCCGGACGCTCCCCACGGCATCATCGACGCTCCGATCGGGCGCGATCGCGGGGATCCGCTGAAGATGGCGGTCGTCGCCGGAGGGCGCCCGGCGCGTACCGACTATCGGGTGGTCGGTACCTACAGCAGCCCGGCATTGGTGTCGCGCCTCGAATGCCGCCTCGAGACCGGGCGGACGCATCAGATCCGTGTCCATCTGTCGTCGATCGACCACCCGTTGGTGGGCGATCCGACCTACGGACAGCGCCGCCCCATGCTGGGCTTGACGCGACCGTTCCTCCACGCCGCGGAACTCGCCTTCGATCACCCCGACTCCGGCGAGCGTGTGACGTTCACCAGTCCGCTGGCGCCCGACCTGCAAGCCTGGCTCGACGCCGCCGAAACCTGAGGCCGAGCAAGTGTTCCGGCGAGGGAAGCGCCAGCGACGAGTCGGACGAGGCCGACCCCGATCGTCGCGCTGTGGCCTGCGGTGAGGCCGAGCAGGTATTACGGCCAGGGAGCGTCGCCGCGGGCGATGGCGGCGATGGCGGCGAGGGTGAAGCCTTCGAGGTAGACGCGCATGTGATCGCCGGCCTGGTTCCAGATGCCGAGCAGGACGCACTGGCCCTCGTGGTCGCAGGCGCCGTCCTGGTGCGGCTGGCCGAAGTCGCCGAGGGTGATGGGGCCGTCGACGGCTGACACGATCTCCGACAACCGGATGTCGGCGGGTTCGCGGGCGAGGATGTAGCCACCGCCGACGCCGCGCTTGGACTTGACGAGGCCGGCGCCCTTGAGGGCGAGCAGGATCTGTTCGAGGTACGGCTGGGGGAGTGCGGTGCGTTCGGCGATGTCGCGTACGGACGTGGGGCCGCTCTCGTCGGAGTGCAGCGCGAGTGACAGCAGGGCACGGCAGGCGTAGTCACCGCGGGTCGAGATGCGCACATGACGACGTTACTCAGTCGGTCGGTATCGCTCAGCTTCTGGCGCTGTGCTTGTTCGCAGGCCGACGAACGTGGTGGACTGCGCAGGTGACGACGAGCGGCGCCGTGGGCGGCCCGATCATTCCGGACTACCGAGGGGCGAATGTGCGGGGCATCATCCCGGCGCTGCTCGGACCGTCATCGTGGGAGACCGGTCTTCCCGCCTGGATGCCCGAGGAGGTGGCTGGCGCGCGTGCCGTCGTGGTGTTGGTGCTCGACGGCCTCGGCTGGGATCAGTTGCAGGATCACCGCGAGCTGCTGCCGACCGTCGCAGCGATGAGTGGGGGGCCGATCCACACGGTTGCGCCGACGACGACGGCGACCGCGCTCACTTCGATCACGACGGGCCTGACCCCGGCCGAGCACGGACTGATCGGGTATCGGATGGTGCTGGGCGGCGACGTGATGAACGTGCTGCGTTGGTACGTCGGCGATCAGGCGGTGCGGCGATCGCACCCACCCAGTGAGGTGCAGCCGTTCGAGCCGTTCCTGGGCCAAACGGTGCCGGTGGTGAGCATCGCCGAGTTGCAGGGGTCGGCGTTCTCGGAGGCGCACCTTCGTGGCAGCGATCCGGTCGGCTGGCGCGCTGCGTCGTCCATCGCGGTGCAGGCGAGACTCGAGGTCGAGGCGGGCGAGCGTTTCGTGTACTGCTACTACGGAGGAATCGACAAGATCGCCCACGAACGTGGTTTCGGGCCGTACTACGACGCCGAGGTGCGCGCCGCGGACCGGCTGGTGGGCGACGTGTTGGACACGCTGCCCTCGGATACGGCGTTGCTCGTGACGGCCGATCACGGGCAGGTGGAGGTCGGCGACCGGTTGGTGACGCCGTCGCCCGCTCTGCTCTCGGGTGTCACGCTGCAGTCGGGCGAGGGCCGTTTTCGGTGGTTGCACGCCGCGAAGGGGGCGGTGGACGACGTCGCTGCAGCTGCGCTCGACGAGGTCGGCCATCTCGCCTGGGTGGTCACGAAGGAAGAGACGCTCGACGAGCAGTGGTTCGGCGCCGCCATGGCGCCGTCGGTGAGATCTCGGCTCGGCGATGTCGCGCTCGTGGCGCACGAGCCGGTGAGCTTCCACGATCCGGAGGACTCGGGCCCGTTCGAGCTGATCTGTCGCCACGGGTCGTTGACGTCGGCCGAGGTGAACGTGCCGCTCGTCGGCGCGTTGGCGTGAGTCGTCGGTAGAAAGGAATCCATGTCCGACACCAGCGAATCGCTGCAGCCCGATGAGATCTCCGATGCTCCCGCCACACCCGATCACGTGCAGGAGGAGTCGATCACGTCGCCCGCCAAGGTGATGCGCATCGGCTCGATGGTGAAGCAGCTCCTCGAGGAGGTGCGTGCCGCTCCCCTCGACGAGGCATCGCGTGAGCGACTCGCCGAGATCTACGACCGGTCGGTGACCGAGCTGGCCGATGCGCTGTCGGCGGACCTCCGCGACGAGCTGACGTCGCTGGCACTGCCGTTCGACGATGGCGAGATCCCGAGCGAGTCCGAGTTGCGAGTCGCCAAGGCCCAGTTGGTCGGCTGGCTCGAAGGTCTGTTCCATGGCATCCAGGCCACGCTCGTGGCCCAGCAGTTCGCCGCCCAACGCCAGCTCCAAGAAATGCGCCAACTCCCCGGCGCCCAACCCCAAATGCCCCAGCAACCTCAGGAACCGGGCGGGGATCGCCCCGGCACCTACCTGTAGGCGGGTCCTCCGGGGTCGGGTCCGGAAGGACAGGCGGGGGCCTGACAGCGAACGGGTGGCGCCGATGTCGAGAGGGACCGGCCGCCAGGCCGCACGCCCGACGACATCGGTGACAGGACCCGAGAGCGGAACGTCAGGGTGACAGGACCCGTGAGCGGGAGAGAAACCGCGCGACTAAGGTGACCAAACCACATCCGAGTAATTAGCGAAACAAGATCCGTGCCCGATTCCTTCACCCACCTTCATGTCCACACCGAGTTCTCGATGCTGGACGGGGCGGCGCGGTTGGACGAACTGGTGGCCAAGGCGGTGGCCGACGGGATGCCGGCGATCGGGATGACCGATCACGGCAACATGTACGGCACGTTGGACTTCTACAAGGAGTGCAACAAGCAGGGCATCAAGCCGATCATCGGCACCGAGGCCTACATGGCCCACGAGCACCGCAGCGAGCGACCGACTCGCCGTGGGCGGGTCGACGATTCGGGCGGCGACACCGAGGGCGGCAAGAAACTCTATTACCACCTGACGCTGCTCGCCGAGAACCAGGCCGGCTATCGGAACCTGATCCAGTTGTCGAGCCTGGCCTTCATGGAGGGCTACTACTACAAGCCCCGGATGGACTGGGAGTTGCTGGCCAAGTACTCCGATGGGTTGATCGCCACCACCGGGTGTCTCGGCGGGCATGTGCTGCAGTCGTTGCTCAACGGTGACGAGAAGGGCGCGTTGGTGAACGCGGCTCGTCTGCAGGACATCTTCGGTCGCGACAATCTGTTCGTCGAGTTGCAGGACCACGGACTACAGGCCCAGCGAGAGACGAACCCGAAGCTGATCGAGATCGCGAAGAAGATCGGCGCCCCGCTGCTCGCGACGAACGACAGTCACTACACGCACCAGGAGGACCACGAGTCCCACGATGCGTTGTTGTGCGTGCAGACCGGGGCCCTGCTGTCCGACGCGAAGCGCTTCAAGTTCGAGGGCAGCGAGCACTACCTGAAGACCGCCGCCGAGATGCGGTATCTGTTCCGCGAGGTCCCGTCGGCGTGCGACAACACGCTGTGGGTCGCCGAACGTGCCGATCTCCAGATCGAGTTCGGCAAGCCGCTGCTGCCCAACTTTCCCGTCCCCGAGGGATTCGATGACGCGTCGTATCTCGAACACCTCACGTGGGAGGGGGCGAAGAAGCGCTGGGGTGACCAGATCCCGAACGACGCTGTCGAGCGACTGAGCTACGAGCTCAAGGTCATCAACGACATGGGGTTCGCGTCGTACTTCCTGATCACGTGGGACCTGATCAAGCACGCGCGCGACTCGAAGATCCGCGTTGGCCCGGGTCGTGGCTCCGCAGCGGGTTGCGCGGTCGCGTACTGCTTGTGGATTACCGACCTCGATCCGATCAAGTACGACCTGCTGTTCGAACGTTTCTTGAATCCGAGTCGCATCTCGATGCCCGACATCGACATGGACTTCGACTCGCGTTACCGCGACGAAATGATCCGCTACGCGGC
>JBGTCW010000010.1:0-8801 GCA_041748635.1 Ilumatobacteraceae bacterium
GTTGGCGAGCGTGAAGGCGATCTCCTGCACCGCGGTCGAGCCTGCTTCGCGGATGTGGTAACCGGAGATCGAGATCGTGTTCCAGTTCGGGACGTGCGTGCTGCAGTAGGCGAAGATGTCGGTGATGATCCGCATCGACGGGCGGGGCGGATAGACGTAGGTCCCGCGGGCGATGTACTCCTTGAGCAGGTCTTTCTGGATCGTGACGCCGATCTTGTCGCTCGAGACGCCGTTCTCCTCGGCGACGAGCTCGTACATCAACAGCAGGATCGCCGCCGTCGAGTTGATCGTCATCGACGTCGTCACCTGGTCGAGCGGGAGGTCGGCGAGCAGGAGCCGCATGTCCTCCATCGAGTCGATTGCCACGCCGACCTTGCCGACCTCGCCCTCCGCCCGCGGCGCGTCGGAGTCGTAGCCCATCTGCGTCGGCAGGTCGAATGCGCACGACAGCCCCGTTTGGCCGGCATTCAGCAGGAACTTGAAGCGCTCGTTGGTGGCCTCGGCGTTGCCGAAGCCCGAGTACTGCCGCATCGTCCAGAGCCGCCCGGTGTACATCGAGCCGTAGACACCACGGGTGTAGGGCGGCTGGCCGGGCGCGCCGAGCTGCGCAGCAGGGTCCCATCCATCGAGGTCAGAGGCGTCGTACAGCCGCTTGATCGGGATCCCCGAATCGGTCTGCGGCAAGTCGTTCGCGTCAGCCATGCCGACGATCGTATTGCAGGGGTCGTGCCACCACCGGATTCGTCGGCGGGCAGCACCTGGATTCGGTGTACGGTCGAGGTCAACCCGAGGTCAACCCGAGGAGGTCCCGATGAACTGGATTCGACGAAAGATCAGACAGTTGAAGAACCTGTCGTCTGGCGCTGACTACGCCGGGGGCCACCAGGGTGGTTCCGGCACGACGTCCGAACAGCACAATCGCGCCAGCTTCGAAGCCACCGCCTACCGTCCCGACCGAGGTGGCAGCGGCGGCTGGAGCGGCTGAGCACCCCGCTCAGCGAGCAGCGACGACGGCGACTTCCATGCGCCACTCCGGGCGCGCCAGCGCTGGGACGGTGACGAGCGTCGACGCCGCCCGATGGCCATCGAGCGCCCGATCCCGTGCCGCCATCACCGGCGCCAGATGCTCCCCCACCACGACGTAGGTCGTCACCGACACGATGTCGGACGGCTTCATGTCGGCATCGCGCAGCATCGCCGTGATGTTCGTCCACACGAGCGCAGCCTGATCCTCCAGCGCGTCAGGCGTCGACCCGTCCGGCGCGATCGGCACGACACCCGACGTGTGCAACCAATGGGTCGCGCCGTCGGTGAGCACGGCGTGGGCGTAGTTCGCCGCCGGCGCAGCGATGTCGTCGGGGCGGATCTCGGCCATCGGGTGATCGTATGGTCGGCGTCCACGTTGTGCCTGGCACATCGTGTACGCCGGCCCGAGACAGCGCCGTCCGTCAGGAGTACGGTGAGTGCATGGCCATCACCGAAGATGAACTGACCGTCCCCGCCAACACGTCGCCCGGCACGATCGACGGCATCGAGCTGACCCCGAAGACCGTTGGACTCGAGGGCATCCCGAGCTTCGACAACGTCGACGACGAGCGCCACTACCGCAAGACGCACCTCGCCGGCGCGCTGCGCGTCTTCGGCAAGTTCGGCTTCGGTGAGGGCGTCGCCGGCCACATCACCGTGCGCGATCCGGAGTATCCCGACATGTTCTGGGTGAACCCGTTCGGGATGAGCTTTCGCCACATCCGCCAGAGCGACCTGATCCTCGTCGACCACCAGGGCAACGTGGTGTACGGCACCAAGCCGGTCAACCGCGCGGCGTTCGTGATCCATGCCGCCGTGCACGCCGCTCGCCCCGACGTCGTCGCCGCCGCTCACGCACACTCGCCGTACGGCAAGTCGTTCAGCTCACTCGGCATCCCACTCGCTCCGCTCACGCAGGACGCCTGCATCTTCTACAACGACCATCACGTGATCTCCGAGCAGGGCGGCGCCGTCGTCTTCGACATCGAGGCCGGCAAGGAGTTGGCGTCGAAGTTCCCCGACGGCAAGGCGGCGATCCACCAGAACCACGGGCTGTTCACCGTCGGCGAGACCGTCGACGAAGCGGCGTTCTGGTTCATCTCGATGGAGCGCTCGTGCCAGGCCCAGCTGATGGCGATGGCCGCTGGCGATCCGATCGAGATCCGCGACGAGTGGGCCAACTACACCCAGCAGAACACCGGGTTCCACGCCGCCGGATGGTTCAGCTTCCAACCCCTGTGGGACGAGATCGCCCGCACCGATCCCGACCTCTTTGACTGAGCCGGCCTCCGGTCGACCGATCGCTCATCGGAATCCCTCGACCGAGCACACTGCGCCACCCGGGCCGGTCACCCGCTGGCTGAACACCGCTCAACCCGAGGCCCTGTTCGTCCTCTCGGCGGTCGCCCAGTACGTCGGCGCGGTCATCGCTGTCGGGCTGTTCGATCAGGTCGAGCCACAGACGGTCGCGTGGTTCCGGGTGATCGGCGCGGCGGGCGCACTGGTGATCGTGTCGCGGGCGTGGCGGGAACGCTGGACCCGAGCCGAGCTGACCGCCGCCGCCCTGTTCGGCATCGCGACAGCGCTGATGAACCTGTTCTTCTACCTGGCGATCGAACGCATCGATCTCGGCAAGGCGGTGACGATCGAGTTCATCGGCCCGATCGCCGTCGCTGCGGTCGCCACCCGCTCGGCGCGAAACGCCGTCGCTCTGCTGTTCGCCGTGGGTGGCGTGGTCGTGCTCGGCGGCGGCGAGATCGAGGGCAATGCCGTCGGACTGTTGTTCATCGGGTTGGCCTCGGCGATGTGGGCGGCCTACATCGTGATCGGCTCGCGCGTCGCCCGCCTCGATCGTGGTGTCTCCGGGCTCGGTGTCGGTCTGGCGATCGGAGCCCTGGTGATCGCTCCGGCGGGCGCACCATGGAGTGGGGACGTGTGGACATCACCACGTCTGCTCGCGCTGTGCCTGCTGGTGGGGGTGTTCTCGAACGCAATCGGCTACGGCATCGACCAGTTCACGATGCGCCGCATCCCGATCCGCCGCTTCTCGCTGCTGCTCGCGTTGCTGCCGGTAACCGCTGCGCTCATCGGCTGGCTGGTGCTCGACCAGCGACCATCGAGCGTGGATCTGATCGGCATCGCACTCGTCCTCGTCGGTGTGATGGTGCAAGAGCGAGACGAACTCGCACCCCTCGAAGCCGAGATCCTCACCGAGCCGAGCTGACCGGTCACGCCGGTGCCTGGCACCGGCGTGACCGGGTGGCAGACTCCGACGATGGTCGCTGACGCCTTCCCTTTCGACGACACGCAGGACTTCGACGACACCGAACGCGGGTTCATCGCGAAGGCGACGACCCGGCAGATCACCGCCGCCGATGGACGGGTGGTCTGGGACCTCGACGCCTACCGATTCCTCGACGACCCTCCTGCCGACACTGCCCATCCGAGCCTGTGGCGCCAGGGTCAGCTGCTGACCCGAGACGGTCTGTTCGAGGTCGTCCCCGGCATCTACCAGCTGCGCGGGTTCGATCTCTCGGTGATGAGCGTCATCGAAGGCGAGACCGGCGTGATCGTGATCGACCCGCTCATCAGCAAGGAAACTGCCGCCGCGGCGTGGGCGCTGTACCAGGAGCATCGCGGTCCGCGCGAGGTTCGGGCGATGATCTACACCCACTCGCACATCGACCACTTCGGCGGGGTGAAGGGCATCATCGACGAGGCCGACGTCGATGCCGGTCGGATCGCCGTGATCGCACCCGAGGGATTCATGGAGGAAGCGGTCGCCGAGAACGTGTTCGTCGGCACGGCGATGGGTCGGCGCTCCGACTTCATGTACGGAGCGGCGCTTCCCAAGGGTCCGGATGCGCAGATCGGGTGCGGGCTGGGCCAGACCACCTCGACCGGTGAGCCGACCCTGATTCCACCCACGGTCGACATCACGACGACGGGTCAGGAGCTCACCATCGACGGTGTGCGGATCGTGTTCCAGGTGACGCCGGGAACCGAGGCGCCCGCCGAGATGAACTTCTATTTCCCCGACCGCAGGGCGCTCTGCACGGCAGAGAACACCTCGCACACGCTGCACAACATCGTCACGCTCCGGGGCGCGCAGGTGCGCGACGCTCGGCGTTGGGCGGCGTACCTCACCGAGACGATCGACCTCTGGGGCGACGACCTGGACGTGGTGTTCGCGTCGCATCACTGGCCGACCTGGGGGCGCGATCGCGCCGTCGAGTTCCTGGCGATGCAGCGCGACATGTACGCCTACCTCCACGATCAGACACTGCGGATGATGAACCTCGGCTACGTCGGATCCGAGATCGCGGAGATGCTCGAGATGCCGCCAGCGCTCGCCGAGCAGTGGCACACCCACGGGTACTACGGATCGATCAGTCACAACGTGAAGGCGGTCTACCAGCGCTACCTCGGTTGGTACGACGGGAACCCGGCCCACCTGTGGGCGCACCCACCGGTGGCGGCAGCGGAGCGATACGTCGCCGCAATGGGTGGAGCCGACGCCGCCGTGGCGATCGCCCAGCGAGCGTCCGACGAGGGCGATCTGCGGTGGGCGGTCGAGGTACTCAACCACGTGCTCTTCGCCGACGAACACCACGCTGCGGCGCGATCGCTGCAGGCCGACGCCTTCGAGCAGATCGCGTTCGGCGCCGAGAACGGCACGTGGCGCAACGTGTTCCTGGTTGGAGCCAAAGAGCTGCGCGACGGCGAGCCAGCGACCGCGGCCAACCGCGGCGCTCCGGACCTCCTGGGCGCACTGTCGGTCGAGCAGATGCTGTCGAGCGTGGCCATCCGCGTCGACGGCCCGAAGGCGTGGGATCTACATCTGGTGCTGTCGTTCGTGATCACCGACCTCGACGAGACCTATGTGTTCGAGCTTCGCAACGGCGTCGCCAACCATCGACGCACGAACGCACCCGCGAGTGGGAGCACCACCCTGACATTGGCACGGCGAACCCTGATCGGACTCTTCACCGGACGGGTGGACTTCGCCGGAGCGCTGACCGACGGCACGATCGTCCTCGACGGCGACCCTTCAGCGCTGGGCGAACTGGTGTCGGTGATCGGCAAGGTCGAGCGCAACTTCCCGATCGTCACGCCCTGAACCGGTCAGTGGCTGAGGCCGGGGGCGCAGAGCCCGTCGAGCTCCATGATCTCGATGCGGTCGCGGTTGGCGTAGGTGACCTCGTTGGCCGGATCGGGCTTCAGGTTGAACACCCGGAACTCCATGTCGGTGGTGTCGACTGCGAGGATGCGGCCGATCAACGGATCGCCGAGCCCGAGAATCACCTTGATCGTCTCGAGCGCCTGGATCGATCCGATGATGCCGGGCAGTACGCCGAGCACGCCGGCTTCGGCGCAGCTCGGGGCGAGCTCGGCGGGCGGCGGTTGGGGCACCATGTCGCGATACGTCGGACCCTGCGTGGGGTGGAAGACACTGACCATGCCCTCGAAGCGGAAGATCGAGCCGTGCACGACCGGGATGCCGAGCTTCACGCTGGCATCGTTGAGCAGATAGCGGCTGGGGAAGTTGTCGGCGCCGTCGACGATCACGTCGTAGCCCGAGATGATGTCGATGATGTTCGTCGCGTCGAGGCGCGTGTCGTAGGTGACTACGTTCACGTCGGGGTTGAGCATCGTGAGCGTCTTCTTCGCCGAGTCGACCTTGCGGTCGCCGATGCGGTCGATGTTGTGCAGGATCTGGCGCTGCAGGTTCGACGAATCGACCTCGTCCATGTCGACGACGCCGATCGTGCCGACGCCGGCCGCCGCGAGATACAGCGCGGCGGGTGACCCGAGGCCACCGGCGCCGAGCATCAGCACCTTCGATTCGAGCAGCTTCACCTGGCCCTCGACGCCGACTTCGGGAAGCAGCAGATGGCGCTTGTAGCGGTTGTTCTGCTCGGGCGTGAGCGAGGCGGGCTGCTTCCACGGGCGGCCCTCGTCCTTCCAGCGACCGAAGCCGCCGACCATCGACTCGACGTCCGTGTAGCCGAGCTCCGCAAGCGTCTTCGCAGCGAAGGCCGACCGGACGCCGCCGGCGCAGTACACGACGATCGGTGCCGACTTGTCGGCGATCCGGTTCTCGATCTGTGCTTCGAGGTGCCCGCGGGGGATGTGGATCGCGCCAGGCAGCGCTCCCTCGTCGTACTCGTCGGGTTCGCGGACGTCGAGCACGAGGGCGCCCGAGTCGATGTGGTCGGCGGCGTCGGCCGGATCGACCTCGCGGATCTCCGATTTCGCGGCGGCGAGCAGGTCACGGAAGGTTGCCATGACAACAAAGCCTACCAAGTCGGTCGGGATTCCAAACGGCCGACGCTGCCACCAACCTCCGCGATGAGCGAAACCCCCCGCATGCGCAGGTTTCGCTCATCGCTTGGCGTGGTCTCGGGCCGAATCGCGTGGCGTCACAGGAGCGCGGGAAGGATGTCGCCGATCTGTCCGACGAGCAGCCAGTCGGCGTACCGATCCATCGCCGTCTCGTCACCGTTGACGATGATGACCTGCGCCCCGGCCGCCTTCGCCCGCGGCACGCAGTTCGCTGCCGGGAACACACTCAGCGTCGATCCGACGGCGAGCATGAGATCGCAGTCGTCGCTCACACGCATCGCCTGGTCGATCACCTCGGGCACGAGTGCCTGGCCGAAGCTGATCGTGTCGCTCTTCAGGATCCCGCCACACTCGAGGCAGGCCGGGTCGTCGTCGCCGGCCCGAACTCGTTCGAGCGCCTGGTCCATCGGTCGACGATCCTGGCAGTCCCAGCAGCGTGTGAACCACACCGTGCCGTGCACCTCGATCACCTTGGATGGATCGTTGCCGGCCTTCTGGTGGAGGCCGTCGATGTTCTGCGTGACCACACCGTGCAGTTGCCCGCGTCGCTCCAGCTCGACGATGGCAGCGTGACCCCGGTTGGGCTCCGCGGTCCATGCCGGAGTGGTCAGCCGGTTCTGCCATGCGGCGCGACGAACCTCGGGTTCGCCGAGGTAGTGGCGGATGTCGGCCGCCTTCTCCGCTGCCGGGTTCTTCGTCCACAGTCCGTTCGGGCCGCGGAAGTCAGGGATCCCCGAGTCGGTGGAGATCCCGGCGCCCGTCAACACCGCGATGCGTTCTGCTCTCCCGATCACCTCGCGGGCGGCCTGCACCAGGTCGTTCGACATCACACCACTGTGACCGAGGGCAGGGTCGAACGGCAACACGACCTCGATGCTCTCCCGAGCGATGAGCGAAAGCACCCGCATGTGTAGGCGTCGCTCATCGCGGCACGACAAGATCCCGAGCGATGAGCGAACGCTGCCGTATGTGTAGGCGTGGCTCATCGCTCGGAGGATGAGGATCGCGGTCAGGTGAGCGCGGCGAGGGCGGCGGAGAACACCTCGGTGTGGCGGTCGACGTCGGCATCGGTGTGCACCGGCGACAGCAGCGCCATGTTGTGGAACGGGGTCATCAGGATCCCGCGGTTGAGCGCCCAGAGGTGCATGAACGCATCGAGTTCGTCGTCGACGGCAGCTGCGGCGTCGGCGCCATTGACCGGGAGCTGGCAGAACCAGTACTCCGCTCGACACCCCAACTGCTGGACGGACCAGTCGAGGCCATGGCGTTGGATGGCATCCGCAACGCCCTCGGTCCAACGGGTGGCGAGCGGAATCATGCGTTCGTAGTCGGCGTCGAGCAGCGTGGTCGACAACGTCGCGCGGATCGCCGCGGTCGCCATGGCGCTGCCGGCGAGCGTCCCGCCCACTCCCCCGACGTCCGCATCGTGACCGTGCAGCGCCGGATCGAGCGCGGCGGCGACCTGCTCGGTCACGCCGTACGTCGCCACCGGAAATCCTCCACCGATCGGCTTGCCGATCACCACGATGTCGGGGTCCAGCCCCCATGCCCGCGTGCACCCACCCGGTCCGGCGGAGATCGTGTGGGTCTCGTCGATGATCAGCAGCACACCGTGGCGCCGCGTGATCTCGCGCACGGCATCGTGATAGCCGGGTTGCGGCAGCACGATGCCGATGTTGGTGAGCGCCGGCTCCATCAGCAGCGCGGCGACGTCGCCGTGGGCGAGCGCTGCGTCGAGGGCGTCGAGGTCGTTGAACGGCACCACCCGAGTGGTGACGGCCGGATCGACCTGCGGGCCGAGGGCGCCGGGCCGGCTGATCACCCGACCGTCCGCCGCGAGAATCGCCAGTGTCTCGTCGACGGTGCCGTGATAGCACCAGTCCATCACGGCGATCTTCGGGCGACCGCTCAGATGACGCGCGAACCGCAACACGAACCGGTTGGCATCGGTGGCCGAGGTGGTCAGCTGCCACTTTGCCGTCCCGAAGCGCCGATGCAGTTCGTCGGCCACCCAGGCGGCATCCTCACTCGGCAACATCGTGGTCGAACGATCGACCGCGGCGGCGAGCCCCCCACCTCCAGCCCGATGTCCGGTCATCGCGCCTGTGTCGCCGAGGCAGAAGTCGACGTACTCGATGCCGTCGACGTCGACGAACCGCGATCCGGACGCCTCTGCGACATGCACGGGGAACGAGCCCGGCCACCGCGTCATCCACGGCATCGGAACCCCGGCGAGCAGGTGCCGCCGACCGGACTCGGCCAGCTCGGCAGAGCGCGGGTGCGACTCGACGAACCGCGCTTCCTCAGTTGCCATCAGAGCGCTCAGTCGTCCTCGGGAGATCACGGGCCGACGGTAGCCTGATCCAGATGTCCGCTCAGGTGCTCAGCGAAGCCGCGCGTCGTCGCACGTTCGCGATCATCAGCCACCC
>JBGTCW010000011.1:0-2655 GCA_041748635.1 Ilumatobacteraceae bacterium
GCCGTCGACGGCCGGCGACTCCCCGCCGACCGGGAACGTTTCGCCGTCGGTCTCCGACCCCGACGTGCCCGAGCGCCACTCGTCGATCGAGTTGATCGCGACCGCGATCACCGGGACGGCCAGCACGGCGCCGACGATTCCGAACAGGGCAGCGCCGCCTGCCACGCCGAGCAGGATCACGAGCGGGTGCAGCTGCAGACTCTTGCCGTAGATCACCGGTGCCAGCTGGTCGTTGTCGAGCTGCTGGACCACCACGGCCACCACCGCCACAATGAGTGCGGCTGTCGGGCCCGCGGTGACCAGCGTGACGAGCACCGCCACGACCCCGGCCACGATGGCGCCGACGATCGGCACGAACGCGCCGAACAGCGTGATGACGGCCACGGCGGCGACGAGTCCCCCGCCCACCAGCCAGACCGCCGAGGCCATGATCACTGCCTCGACCACCCCGAGCAGTGCGACGCCACGCAGATAGCCGCCGAGCGTTGCCCATGCCCGCTCACCGACTCGCCGAAGATCGTCACGACGTTGCGGTCGTGCCGAGCGCAGCAGCGTGTCGACGATCAGCGTTCGATCCTTCAACACGAAGAACGCAACGATCAATGACAGCAGGAGGCCGGCCACCACCTCGAGGCCGAGGATCGCGGTCGACTGCACGAGGCCACCCGACCCGACGATGGATGCGACACGGGCGCCGGCCTCGCTGCGCAACTCGTCGAGACGCTGCTGGGAGATGTCGAACGGACTCTCGTCGACCAACCACGTCTCGACGTCGTCGACCCCCTGCGACACGGTCTCGCCGAGCGCATCGAGTTCGCCGACGATGCTGGCACCGACGCCGACCATGGCGATCGACACGAGCGCGACCAACGCCAGCACGGACAGCGCTGCGGCGACCGATGCCGGCACACCATGCGCCGTCATCCAGTCCGTCGGTCGCAACACTGCCCGTGTGATCAGCAGCGCGACGACGACGGGGATCACGACGATGAGGAGCTGACCGATCAACCACAGCACCACGACGGCGAGTGCAGCGATCGCGAGTAGCCGCCACGAGTACGCGGCAGCGACCCGCACGAATGGACTCACCCGTTCAGCCGGTTTCACCACCGGGCACTACCCGCCGGCAAGGGCGACGAATCGTAGTGATTCGATCGAGACGGCGTCGGGTACCAAACTCAGCAGCCGTGGACTACTTCGTCATCCTGACCGTGCTCGGCGTCGCCGTGATGGCGGCCGCCATCCTGCCCGAACGTCTGCGCCGCTTCCCGGTGTCGATGCCGATGATCGCCGTGGTCATCGGCGCGGTGCTGTTCTCGCTCCCGCTCGGGCTCGAACCACCCCGTCCCGGCTCCGACGACGACGTGGCCGAGCGCCTCACCGAACTCGCCGTGATCGTCTCGCTGACCGGCGCCGGCCTGAAGCTCCGCAGGCGCGTCGGCTGGCGCAGCTGGATGACGACATGGCGACTGCTCGCCATCACGATGCCGATCACCGTCGTGGCCATCGGGCTACTCGGGGCGGCGGCGCTCGGCCTGCCACTCGCCGCCGCCATCCTGCTCGGCGCCGTCATTGCGCCGACCGACCCCGTGCTCGCCTCCGAGGTGCAACTGCCCGGTCCCACAGCGGACGAGCCCCAAGACGATGTGCCTGACAACGCCGAACACGCTGACAGCGACGACGAGGAGGTTCGATTCGCGCTCACGTCGGAGGCGGGCCTCAACGACGGACTGGCCTTCCCGATCACGAACCTGGCGATCGCCGTCGCCGTCGGCGGCAACTGGTTCGTCGGCTGGTTCGTGGAGGACGTGGTGGTGAAGCTCACGGTGGGTCTGGTGTGCGGCCTCGTGCTCGGGCGGGTGATCGCCCGGCTCACGTTCCGACGCGGGAGCCCCGTTGCGTTCGCCCGGTCGGGCGAACCGCTGGTTGCGGTCGGCGTGACGCTCGCCGTGTACGGAGCGACCGAATTGCTCCACGGCTACGGATTTCTCGCGGTGTTCGTCGCCGCGGTCACGTTGCGCCAACACGAAGCGTCGCACCAGTACCACGCCACCCTGCACGACTTCGCCGACGCGCTCGAGCGCATCGCCAGCCTCGTGTTCCTCCTCCTGCTCGGTGGCGCGGCCGTCGGGGGTGCCCTCGACGCACTCAGCGTGACCGGCGCCATCGTGGCGACGGTCATCGTGCTCGTGGTTCGCCCGGTCGCCGGATGGATCGGTCTGCTGGGAGCCGATCACTCGACTGCAACCAAGCTCACCATCTCGTTCTTCGGCATCCGAGGGATGGGCACCATCTACTACCTCGCCCACGCGGTGAACGAGGAGTTCTTTCCGAGTGCACCGGTGGTCTGGGCGGTCGCGGTGCTCACGATCCTCATCTCGATCGCCGTGCACGGCATGACGGCCGGACCGATCCTGCACCGACTGGAACAGCAGGGACCCGCCCCGGCCAGATCATGAGCTGCATGTTCGTCCAGGCGACCTGATCCGAACGCCAGGACGCGGCGAACCATGGCCATGAGATTCGACATCGACCGCTACCTCCCCCTGGTCGAGCGACTCGACGACAGCGACATCGACTACGACGACTTCCTCGAGCATCCGCTCGACGACGACACGCTGCGGTGCCTGCGCTACATGCACGACGTCGAGTTCC
>JBGTCW010000012.1:0-1934 GCA_041748635.1 Ilumatobacteraceae bacterium
TCGTCGAGGCGGAGCACTCGTCCGATGGCCAGCAGCACGTCGTCGGAGGCGTTGATCCGCCGTCCCTGCTCGAGCCACGTGTACCAGGTGAGCGACACGCCGGCGAGCATCGCCACCTCCTCGCGCCGCAATCCCGGTGTGCGGCGACCCCGACCTGCGGGGAGACCGACCTGCTCAGGGCGGGTCGCTTCGCGCCGCGCGCGCAAGAACTCTGCGAGTTCCTGTCGGTGATCCGCGGCAACCATCGCTGGACAGTCAACCAAGATCCGATGTGAGCGGTGAAGGCGGATGGTGCGTGCATCGCTCACATCGCGGCGCAGTGGGCGGGGATACGGTGGGCTCCGTGACCACGACCCTCGGCCAATTCTCGACCGACGCGATGCTCGATGACCTGCGCACGCTGGTCGAGCTCGAGTCGCCGTCACTCGACCTCGCAGCGCTGCACGCATCGGCCGAGGCACTCGCAGCGATGATCGAGCGCCTGTTGGGTCGGCCGGCGACCCTTGTCGACAGTCCGGCCGGGCCGCACGTGCACTGGTCCGGCGGCGGTGAGCCAGCCGTGCTGCTCCTCGGCCATCACGACACCGTGTTCCCCATCGGTGCGCTGGCTGCCCGTCCGTTCACGGTGGCCGACGGACACGTGACCGGGCCGGGCGTGTTCGACATGCTCGCCGGGATCGTGCAGGCCGTCCACGGACTGTCGACGCTCGCTGATCTGTCCGGTGTCGAGCTGCTCTTCAGCGCCGACGAGGAGGTCGGCTCGCTGCATTCGCGTGAGCTGATCGAGGAGCGGGCCCGGGCCTGTGGCGCCGTGCTGGTGCTCGAGCCGTCGGCCGACCGCGGTGCGTTGAAGACCGGACGGAAGGGGTGCGGCACGTTCGAGGTGATCGTTCACGGACGCGCTGCACACGCCGGCCTCGAGCCCGAGATGGGCGTCAACGCACTCGTCGAAGTGGCCCACCAGGTGCTTGCGATCAACGAGCTGGGTCGGCCCGAGGTGGGGACCACCGTGACACCGACGGTGGCGACGGCGGGCACAGCCGACAATGTCGTGCCCGCCGAGGCGCGCATCAAGGTCGACGTGCGCGTCGAGTCGGCCGACGAGAAGGACCGCGTCGAGGCGGCGATGGCTGCACTGCGGTCGGTGGACCCCGAGTCGCGGATCGAGGTGTCCGGTGGGATCAATCGTCCGCCGATGGCCGAGTCGGCGTCGGCCGAGTTGATGCCCATTGCGCAAGCCGTTGCACCGGGCATCGTCGGTTATGCGGTCGGCGGCGGTAGCGACGGCAACTTCACCGCGGCGATCGGGGTGCCGACGCTCGATGGCCTGGGCGCCGTCGGCGGTGGAGCCCACGCCGACCACGAGTACGTGGTGGTCGACACCATGGCCGACCGAGCCATGCTCGTCGCCGGCATCGTCGAACGCATCTGTTCCTGAAGGCGTCGACCGCCGAGGGAAGCGCCAGCGACGAGGCGGACGAGCCCGACCTCGATGGTTGCGCTCAGACGTTCGGTGAGGGCGAGCCATCAAGCGCGGGCGTGATGTCGCCGGAGCCCAGCGAGCCGACTCGTCGGTAGATGTCGAGCTTGTTGCGGGTGTCGACGATGTCGAGGTTGCGCATCGTGAGCTGGCCAATGCGGTCGAGCGGGCCGAACGCGGCGTCCTCCACCCGTTCCATCGACAGCCGATCCGGCTCGTAGGTGAGGTTCTCCGACACCGTGTCGATGATCGAGTAGTCGTCACCGCGGCGCAAGCGCAAGGTCACCTCGCCGGTGACGGCCGAGCCCACCCAACGCATCAGTGGCTCGCGCAGCATCAGGCTCTGCGGGTCGAACCAGCGTCCCTCGTAGAGCAGCCGACCGAGGCGGCGTCCCATCGAGCGGTAGTTCTCGATCGTGTTCTCGTTGTGGATGCCGGTGACGAGCCGCTCGTA
>JBGTCW010000013.1:0-4417 GCA_041748635.1 Ilumatobacteraceae bacterium
GCCTCGGCCTGGCGATCGTGAAGCGCATCGTGGAAGGCCACGGCGGCACGATCAGCGTCGCCAGCGAGATCGACCAGGGCACCACGGTCACCGTTCGCCTGCCGGGTTGACGAGCACACGGGTCACGGGTTGGTGTCGGGATGTGACTAGCGTCGGCCGGGTGCTGAGCTCGTTCGACGACTTCCCGATCCACCAGACCACGCGTCCGGTGTCCCAGACGGCCACGAGCGACATCAACCACTACGACCGCTACTTCTTCAACGGCTACACGAAGGACACCCGGCTGTTCTTCGCGACCGCGATGGGCTTGTATCCGAACCGTCACGTGGCCGACGCCTCGTTCAGCGTCGTCGCCGACGGTGGCACCCCGGCGGCCCGCCAGATCAGCGTCCACGCGTCGGGACGAGCGCCGACTGACCGCGCCGACGCCAACGAGGTCGGCCCGATCAAGGTCGAGGTGCTCGAACCGCTGAACGCATTGCGGGTCACCGTCGATGCACCCGACCACGGCCTGCGTGCCGACCTGACCTTCGTGCGTCGTTCGGCACCCATCGAGGAACCCCACTTCTTCCAGCAGATTGGCGTCCGAGTCACCTTCGACTACACGCGCATGACGCAGTTCGGTGGCTGGGAGGGCTGGATCGAGATCGACGGCGTGCTGCACGACCTCGCACCCGGCGAGGCCCTCGGCTCGCGCGACCGCTCGTGGGGTGTCCGCAGCGTCGGTGAACGCGGGTCGACGGGTGCTCCCGTCGCCGATCCCCAGTTCTTCTGGCTCTGGGCCCCGATCAATTTCACGACGTTCTCGACCCACTTCGACGTCAACGAGTTGTTCGACGGCAAGCGCTGGCACGAGACCGGTGTCATCGCCCCGGTCGCCGGTCCGGACAGCGCACCGCCACCGGAAACGATGCGCTCGATCGACTACGACATCGCCTGGCGTCGCGGCACCCGCACCGCGCAGCGGTTCGAGGTCACCTTGACCCCGTGGACGGGCGAGCCGACGACGATCCGACTCGAGCCGCTGTTCGAGTTCCAGATGGCTGGGCTCGGCTACCTGCACCCCGAATGGGGTCACGGTGTGTGGAAGGGCGAGCTCGAAGTCGGCGGCGAGCGATGGGATCTCCCGGTCGACAACCCGACTGCACCCGACCGGCTGCACGTCCAGGCCATCGTGCGGGCCACCACCTCCGGCGGCCTCGGCGAGCACGAGGGCATCGGCATCCTCGAACAGCTCGCCATCGGACGCCACGACCCCACGGGCCTGACCGGCCTCTTCGACGGCTGGACCGGCTGAGGCCACAGCCGTCGAGGGAAGCGCCAGCGACGAGGCGGAGTTCGGCCGACCTCGAGTTCCCCACCACGGGCTCGTGGTGAGGCCGAACAGAAGCGTTACGTGTGACGGACGGACATGCCGCCGTCGACGGGGATGGTGGCGCCGTTGACGAAGCTCGATGCGGGAAGGCACAGGTTGAGCGTCATGTGGGCGACCTCCTCGGGGATGCCGTAGCGGCGCAGCGGCACGCGACGGCGGGCGTAGGTCGCCTTGGCGTCGTCGGGGATCGCTGCGGTCATCCCGGTGTCGATCGGGCCGGGGCAGATGCAGTTGACCGTCACTCCATGTCGACCGAGCTCGACGGCCAGGCTGCGGGTGAGTCCGGTGACGCCCGCCTTCGAGGCCGCGTATGCGGCGAGGCCGCCAGTGGCGACGATCGATTCGGTCGACGCGATGTTCACGACCCGACCGGCGCCGGACTCGATGAGGTGCGGAAGTGCCAGTCGGACGAGCCGGGCATGCGCCGTGACGTTGACGTCGAGCGTGCGCGCCCAGTTGTCGTCGAACTCGGCTTCGTCCTGGAAGGCGGAGGTGACGAGCGACACCCCGGCGTTGTTGACGACGATGTCGAGGCGTCCGCCCCAGCGCACCGCTGCCTCCACCAGCGAACGCAGCTGATCGAGCTCGGCGACATCACACTGCACCCCGAGTGCCCGCTCGGCGCCGTGCACCGCCTCGATCTCGGCGACGACCGCCGCGACCCGGTCGGCGCCGAGATCGGCCACCACGACTCGCGCTCCCTGGTCGGCGAAGAGCATCGCCGTTGCTCTGCCCATCCCGCTGGCAGCCCCCGTGACGATGGCGACGGCGCCGTCGATCGACCGTGACAGCGAGGTCAGGCGCACGGACTCGACCGGGTTCGTCAGGCCGACCACCGCTGTGCACCGCCCATGCCGTACTGCTTCAGAACGAGCGCTCGCTCGACGGTGATCGCCAGGAAACACGTTCCCGGTGAGTTCTCGGGCCCGCCCGGGGCGAACGCACTCAGGTCGTAGTCGAAGACGCCCTCCCACAAACGACGCTTGGTGTCGAGGTCGTCGAACACCTCCGCCGCCCCCCAGATCTCGACACCGTCACCCTCGGCGGTCACCTGCCAGTGCATCGCGACGTTCGGATTGTGGGCCACGTTCCGGGTCTTGACCGAGTCGGTTCCGCCCATGATCCAACAGATGTCGCCCTCCCAGCACGGGTGCACAGGCACCACGTCGGGCTTGCCGTCAGCGCCGACCGTCGCAAGGTGAGCCCAGGGACTGAGGGCGACGGCGAAGGCCTTGACGGCGTCGAGATCGAGATGGTCGGATGCTGATGCGTCGCTCATGCGCGAACCGTAGTCAAGAGCGCACTTCGTAGAACGAGTTGACGGAGTGCTCGACGTCGAGCGTGCGAAACCGGATGAGTCCGGCGGCGGCTGCCATCTCGCGCGCCCTCGACGCCGGGAGTCCGAGTGTGCCGAGGCCAGCACCGCCCGGCTCGGACAGTGCCGACGACATGCACGACAGCACGCTGATGCCGTACATCAACGACGCCATCGGATTCTTCTCGACGTTCTCCGCGAACGTGTCGCGGCCCTTGATGTCGACCAGCAGCCAGGTCCCGTCCGGCGCCAGCGCACCGGCGATCGAATCGATCATCGCTTGGGGATGCGTCATGTCGTGGATGCAGTCGAACGTGGTGACGAAGTCGACCGAGTGATCATCGGGCAATGGCTCGTCGCGCGGGTCGACGAAGCTCACGTTGTCGGCGCCGGCCTCACGCCGTCGGCCTTCGGCGCGCTCGAGTGCATACCTGGAGATGTCGTACCCGACGAATCGGCTGTTCGGGAACGCATCGGCCATCAGCAGCACCGCTCCCCCAGCACCGCAGCCGACGTCGGCGACACTGATGCCGGCGTTCAGGCGATCGACGATCCCGTCGAGCGCCGGCAGCACGGTCGGGATCAGGTGGTGGCGGTTCCACGGCTCGAAACTGCGCTCGATCCCAACCGCACCCTCCGGGCCGTGGCTGTCGTAGTCGTGACCCACGCCGGTCCGGAAACTCTCGGGCATCAGCTCCAGGGCCGACATCGTCTGCGGGAACCGGTGGAACATACCCATTCCGAAGGCTGGATGATCTGGCGATGCGAGCACGGCGATGGCCTCAGGCGAGAGCCAGAATCGCTCGTCGCCGGCAACGTCACCCGTCTCGACCGAGATCAGCTTGGCCGCAGCTTGGTTGTAGGCCCACTCACGCACCCAACGCTCGTCGAGGCCCGTTCGCTCTGCGAGCTCAGTGGTGGTCACCGGTGCATCCGCCCCAGCCAACGCTGAGTACAGCCCGAGCTTGTCGCCGAGATGGATCATCCCGGCGGTGACGGCACCGCTGAGCTGGGTGAACACCGAGAACGAGTAGAACTTCAGACGGTCAGGATCCGCAACGTCAGCCATCTCGACGACCGTACCCGCGTCGTTCCAACCCGTTCGTGTTGCAGTCCGGATGGCCCAGCCCGTCCGAAGTGCAACGTAAACGGGGAGCGGCGGCCAACGTCAGCGGGTGCGTTCGCCGTGATCGAGGTGTTCGAGGTCGCTCAGCTTCGTCAGCGAGAACGTGTAGCCATCTTCCAGCGGCATCGCCTCGACCCGGCTGACCGAGGCGTGACCGAGCACGAAGCGATCCCACTCCCACGGCGTCGGTTCGAGGCCGAGCAGATGCCCGATCGTGACCGAGTTCGTTCCGGCGTGAGCGATCAGGGCGATCCGGGCGCCAGGTTCCTTGATCTGCCAGACCGGCAGCGCGACCTCCGAGCGAACGACCCCGCGCTCCGCGAGGAACGACGCGGCGCCAACGCGGATGCGGGCGACGAAGTCGCGTACCGATTCGCCACCGTCGAGTCCGTGCCAGCGGGCCTCCGCCGACCGCCCCTTCAACTCGGCGTAGGCCGATGCGGCCTTCTCGGCCGGGCTGCCGTGCCACATCGGGTCGCGGATCTCCTCGAGCCACGGATCGATCACCTCGTCTGTCTCCAGAATCTCCAGCAGCGGCGTCGCGGTCTGGCGGGCTCGCATCAGCGGCGACACCAGCACTTCGTCGAAGCGTTCCTGCCGC
>JBGTCW010000014.1:0-2117 GCA_041748635.1 Ilumatobacteraceae bacterium
ATGATCCTGCTGGCAGGCGGCGTGTTGCTCCTCCAACTGTCGGGCGAGGCTGCGACCGTCGAACCGGCCGAGGTCGGCGAGGCGGTGCAGGTCGGTGACGTCGACGTGACAGTGCTCGGCTTCGAGGAGGTCGAGCAGCTGTTCTCGGTCGAGGTCGAGCTGGGCGGGGTCGACGACGACATCTCCAGTTTCTCGCTCGCTACCGGCGACATGCGCCTCGAACCACGAGCCGGTGCCGCGGACGGCCGCTGCAGCGAGATCACCGTCGAGCAACGGCGCTGCCGAATCGAGTTCGGCGTGAGTGGGGCCGAGGGCACCAATCGCGTCCTGGTGCTCCGGCGTGGTGACGATCAGCGCAACTGGGTGCTCGAAGCGCCGTGAACGCAGCACTGGGTGCTCGCAGCACCCTGTTCGCGCCGCCGCTGGATGACGACACGGCGATCGAACGCTACGGTGATCGTCGATGAGTGACCATTTCGACCTGGTGGTGATCGGTGGCGGTCCGGGTGGCTATTCCGCCGCCCTGTACGGAGCGTCGGCGGGCTTGAACGTCGCGCTTGTCGAGAAGGACGCCCTCGGTGGCACCTGTCTCAACCGAGGCTGCATCCCGGCCAAGGCATTCCTCGAGACCGCCGCGGTGAAGCGCCACGTCGATCATTCGAGCGATTTCGGCATCGAATCGGGTGGTGCCGCGAGCGTCAATTTCGCTCGCACGCAGGAGCGCAAGCAGGGCATCGTCACGACCTTGGTGAAGGGGATCGCGGCGATGTGCAAGGGCCGCAAGGTCGAGGTCTTCAGCGGTGTCGGAGCGCTCGGCGCGAACCGAAGCGTCAGTGTGTCGATGACCGACGGCTCGTCGGCGACGATCACCGGCGACGCCGTAATCCTCGCGGCCGGCTCGGTGCCGAGGCTGATCCCCAATTTCGAACGGGGCGGCCCGATCATGACGAGCGACGAGGTGCTCGACCTGACGACGGTGCCGCCGCGCGTCGCGGTCATCGGCGGTGGCGCGATCGGTTGCGAGTTCGCATCGACCTTTGCCGATCTCGGTAGCGAGGTGACGATCCTCGAAGGGCTCCCGAAGATCCTGCCCGGCCTCGATTCCGACCTCGCCAAGGTCGTCGAGAAGTCGTTCAAGAAGAAGAAGATCACGATCCGCACCGGCGTCATGGTGAACGGCCACACGCCCAACGCGTTCGGCGGTACCACGGTGTCGTTCGGCGACGACGAGTCGATCGAGGTCGACGCCGTCGTCGTGTCGGTCGGCCGTCGCCCCTTCGCCGACGAGCTCGGTCTCGACGGGACGGGCGTGGTCGTCGATGAGCGAGGGTTCGTACAGGTCGACGAGTACTGCCGCACCGGCGAGTCCGACGTGTATGCGGTCGGCGACCTGATCGCCACGCCGCAGCTCGCACACGTGGCGTACGCCGAGGCGATCCTGGTGGTCAAGCAGGTCCTCGGCGAGTCTCCGATTCCGGTCGCCTACGACCGGGTGCCGTGGGCGATTTACTGTCACCCGGAGGTGGCGTGGGCCGGCCCCGACGAAGAACAGGCTCGCGCCGCAGGCCACGACGTGGTGGTCGCCAAGCACCCGTTCAAGTTCAACAGTCGAGCGATGATCCTCGGCGAGACCGACGGCCTCGTGAAGATCATCGCCAAGAAGCGACCCGACGGTTCCGCCGGCCAAGTGCTCGGCGTGCACATGGTGGGCCCGTGGGTGACCGAGCAGCTGAGCGGCGGGTACCTCGCGGTCAACTGGGAAGCCTCCGTCGACGAGATCGCCGAGTTCCTGCAACCCCATCCGAGCCTGTCCGAGCTGTTCGGCGAGACGGTGATGACGCTCACCGGCCGCAACTTCAACGGCTAGGCGCCCGACGGATCACACCACCACTTTCGACCACGCACTCGAGACGAGAAGAGAGATCTCCCATGGCAGACGTCACCCTCCCACAACTCGGCGAAACCGTCACCGAGGGCACGATCACCCAATGGTTCAAGCAGGTCGGCGACACCGTCGCGGCCGACGAGCCGTTGTTCGAGGTGTCGACGGACAAGGTCGACACCGAGGTGCCGTCGCCGGTCTCCGGCGTGCTCACCGAGATCCGCGTGCAGGAAGG
>JBGTCW010000015.1:0-5213 GCA_041748635.1 Ilumatobacteraceae bacterium
CCCCGATGCGACCGCCGTGCTCGGCACCACGTCGACGCTGCACGGGATCGAGGCGATTCGCGGGCGCATTCGATCGGCGCTGGAGCATCTCGACGACAGCCAGCATCTCGTCGGCAACCACGAGATCGTCGTCGACGGCGACGGCGACACTGCCACGCATCGGTGCTACCTGCAGGCCCAGCACATCCGCACGGCCGCCGAGGGTGGCCCGAACTACATCGTCGCGGGGCGATACGAGGATCGACTGGTTCGCACCTCGGTCGGGTGGCTCATCTCGCATCGCACGCTCACGGTCATGTGGACCGACGGCAACGTCGCCGTCGCCCATCCGATCTGACAGCGAGCTGACATCGAGCTGCCGCGCAGGGCTCCTGTTTCTGAACAAGGCTTCGGTAATCTGCCCGCCGTGACCAATCCGACGCCCACGATCGACGAGCTGCTCGCCATCGAGGCGTGCCGCGAGGCCTCGCGCCGGTACTCGTACGGCGTCGACCGGCTCGACGTCGAGACGATGAAGTCGGCGTACTGGCCTGATGGCACCGACGACCATGGGGTGTTCGTCGGCAACGCATGGGAGTTCTGCGACCGCGTGGTCTCCAGCCACGACGCCTGGGAGTGGACGATGCACACCACGTCGAACCATCGGGTGCAGATCGACGCCGATGGCGAGCACGCCCGCGGTGAAGCGCTCGCGATCGCGTACCTGTTCCACCGTGACGAACGTCGGCGCTCGACGTTCTACGGCCGCTACCTCGACACGTACGAACGTCGCGACGGCGAATGGCGAATCCTCCACCGGGTCTGCGTCCACCACGGGTCGACCGTCGACGAAGTACCGGACGCCATGGCGATCGACGTGGCCAAGTTCCGCCAAGGCTCCTTCGACCGCCCGTCCACCGACCGACCGATCGGACCCTGATGCCCCGCTTCGCCAAAGACCGTGCCGCTATCGACCCGACGGGCTTCGCCCTCGTCGACGGCGATCGCGAGTTCACGTGGTCTCAGGTCGACGACGCGCTCAACCGCTGCGCGAATCTCCTGCTCGCCGCCGATCGTGCGGGCGAACTCGGGCCGGCGCACCGGATCGCCGTGTTCGCCGAGAACGCCGCCGAGACAGCGCTCGCGCACCTCGGTGGGCTGCTCGCCGGAGCGTCGTCGGTACCGGTGAACTTCCATCTCACCGCGTCGGAGGCGGCCTACATCCTCGCCGACTCCGAGAGCCGGGTGCTGTTCGTCGGCCCCGAGACCGCCGAGCGCGGCATCGAGGCGGCACGCGAGGCCGGTGTTCCCCTCGTCGTCGGCTGGAACTGTGACTACCTCGCGGGCGATGGAGTGGACGGTGTCGTCGATTGGGGCACGTGGATCGCCGGCGGGGCGACGGATGATCCGCCGGACGAGGTCATCCCGCGCCCGAACCTGCTCTACACCTCGGGCACCACCGGGCTGCCGAAGGGCACCGAGCTGCCACCGACGATGTTCGCCGGTGGATCGAACATGGTCGAGCATCTCGAAGCGCTCGCGCAGGGTGGCTTCTCGGGCTTCGGGACGCATCTCGTCGTCGGCCCGATGTACCACACCGGTCCGCTGTCGGGAATGCGACTGCTGTGTGCGGGCGTGCCGTCGGTGATCCTCGCCAAGTTCGATCCGGAGGCGACGCTCGCGGCGATCGACACCTACCGCACCGAGACGAGCGTGATGGTGCCGACCCACTTCGTTCGCCTGCTCGCCCTCCCCGACGAGGTGAAGGCGAAGTACGACGTGAGCTCGATGAAGCTGCTGGCCCACACCGGCGCCAAATGTCCGATCGAGGTCAAAGCGGCGATGATCGACTGGTTCGGTCCGGTGTTCCGCGACGCGTACGGAGCCACCGAGGTCGGCACCGTGTGCACGATCACGAGCGAAGAATGGCTCGAGCACCAGGGATCCGTCGGACGGTCCGTGCCGCCGTTCACCGCGGTCGTGTTCGACGACGACATGAACGAAGTGCCCGCCGGCACCGAGGGCCGTCTGTTCTTCCGGGACGCCACCGGGCGCGGCATCGTCTACCCGAACGACGCCGAGAAGACGGCGGCGTCCAATCCTGCACCCGGACTGTTCACGCTCGGCGAGATCGGTTACATCGACACCGACGGGTACGTGTACATCACCGACCGCTTCAGCGACATGGTCGTGTCGGGTGGCGTCAACATCTACCCGGCCGAGGCCGAGCAGCTCCTGATCGACCATCCGGGCGTCGGCGACGTCGGTTGTATCGGAGTGCCGCATCGCGACATGGGCGAGATGCTCATCGCGCTCGTGATGCCCGCCGACCCGGCCGCGCCACCGGATGCCGCCGAGCTCTCCGACTGGCTGCGCGCCCGACTCAGCCACTACAAGTGTCCTCGCGAGTACCACCTCGTCTCCGACCTGCTCCGCACCACGATGGGCAAGATCAACAAGCGACGCCTGCGCGACGCGTGGCTGGCCGGCGAACTCGAAGCAATCGTCCCCACATGAGATGCGACCACCGATTGAAAGGCCCCCGATGACCGACATCCAGGAGCGACCGCGCGTCGACCCCGACATCACCGTCGACGACTTCGCCGAGCAGGCGACCGAGTGGTACGAGGCCAACGCACCTCGGCGCACGACGCACACCTCGGGCTTCGTGTGGGGCGAGGGCGATTTCGACGTGTCGGTGTTCAGCGACATGTCCTTCGAGGACGAGCGAGCCCACATCCTCGCGATCGCCGAGTGGGTGCAGAAGAAGGCGACCCGGGGATACCACGCCGTCGACTGGCCGGTCGAGTACGGCGGGCTGGGCCTGAGCCGAGCGCACGCCCGTGCACTCGGTCGCGTCGAGCGTCAGTTCCAGTCGCCGGGAAGCCACGAGCTCGTGAGCGTCACCGTCGGCCTGGTCGCCAGCACGATCCGCGTTCTCGGAAGCGACGCGCTCAAGGAGCGATTCGTCGGCGACCTCCGTGCCGCCGATATCCTCGCTTGTCAGTTGTTCAGCGAACCCGGCGCCGGATCCGACCTGGCCGGGCTCGCCACCAGGGCGGTGCGCGATGGAGACGAATGGGTGATCAACGGCCAGAAGGTGTGGAGCTCGGGCGCCCAGTTCAGCCAGTGGGGCGAGCTCATCGCGCGCACCGACCCCGACGTGAAGAAGCAGCAGGGTCTGACCGCCTTCATGCTGCCGCTCGACGCGCCCGGCGTCGAGGTACGACCGATCAAGCAGATGAGCGGCGGGTCGTCGTTCTGCGAGGTCTTCTTCAGCGACGTTCGGATCTCCGACGACCTGCGCATCGGCGAGGTCGGCGAGGGCTGGAAGGTGGCGACCACCACGCTCAGCTTCGAGCGCGATCACTCCGAGTCCGGCGGCGAGGGGTCGGCGTCCGGCGGGTCGTGGAAGCAGTTGCTGGCCACGGCGAGGATGATGGGGGTCACCGACGACCCGGTGATGCGCGACAAGCTGGCCAAGGTGTACATCCACGGTCGGGTCGAGTCGTTCACGAATCGTCGTGCTGCCGATCTGGCCCGATCCGGTACGCCCGGGCCGGAGGGATCGCTCGGCAAGCTGCTGTGGACCGAGGGCATGACCGAAATGAGCGACGTCATCGGCGACATCCTCGGCGCCAAGCTGCTCGCCGACACCGGTGAATGGGGTGCCTACGCGTGGAACGAGCACGTGCTCGGAGCGCCGGGCTACCGCATCGCTGGCGGTTCCGACGAGATCCAGCGCAACATCGTCGGCGAGCGTGTCCTCGGGCTCCCGCGCGAACCGCGCGCCGACTCAGGCCCCTGGAGTTCGATCCCGCGCTGACGGCGGGGGGTCGAGCGTCGGCGCGAGCCCTGACCAGAGCAACTCGCTGACCTCCCGGGCGAGCGTGTCGAGGTCGCGCCCGTCATCGCGGAGCCACATCGTGGCGACGATTTGCAACGTGCCGACGATCGACCACGCCCAGGCAGGTGCAACCTCCGGGTCGAGACCGGCGCGAGCGCGAGCGGAGCTGAATCCCGAGATCATCGCTGCCGACGATCGATCGACGAGGCGTCGGAACTCGTCGCTGCCCGGTGCTGCGGCGTTGACGAACAGATACAGGTTGCGGTCGGCGTCGACACCGTGGAGGTAGGCGCGGATGGACGCCCCGAACGCCGCACGCGGGTCAGGCGCTGCGCGACTGGCGGCGTTCACCGCCCGATTGAGGTCGTCGATGATCCACTCGGCCAACGCCGTCACCAAGGCCGCCTTGTCGCCGATCGTTCGATACAGGATCGGTTTGGTGACCGACGCGCCGGCGGCGATGTCGTCCATGGTGACGTCCGGGCCCTGCGATCGGATCACCTCGGCAGCACCGGCGAGCAGCGTTTCGCGGTCGGCGACGACCCGACCACCCTTCGGTCGCCCGGGGCCTCGACGGGTCGACGACGTGCTCACGAAAAAAAATCTACTCCAAGTAAATTGCGGCGCCGCGAAGGTGTTACGTTCGTCACGTGACCGCGATCGGTTGAACGGGGAACGTACACACCGAATCGGGCACACCAGGGGAACACCAAAATGAGGGGGACATCATGATTCGGAAGCATCACGCTCGTGTGCTCGCTGGCCTGACGGCCTTTGCGCTCGTCGCAGCATCGTGTGGGAGCGATTCGGACTCGTCGACTGACGACACCGACGCGCCTGTCACCACCGATGCCGCGACCGACGACACGACGGCAGACACCGAGCCGGCCACGACCGAGCCGGCCACCACGGAAGGCGCCACGACGGATCCGCCCGCTACCGATGCGCCGGACGCCGCGGGTGAAGGGTTTCTCGCACTGCCGCCGCCTGATGGCGATCCGATCATCGTGGGCATGGTCAACACCGAAGGCAGTCCAGGCCTCGACTTCCCCGAGATCTCGAGCACCGCACGCGCCACGGTCGACTTCCTCAACGAGCACGGCGGCCTGGGTGGCCGTTCGATCGAGTTGGAGGTGTGCAACGCCGCTGGCTCGCCGGAGACCTCCCAGGCATGTTCGCAGGAGCTGGCGGGCAAGAACGTCGAGCTGGTCATGCTCGGCCTCGACCTGTTCCCCGGCTACGACACGTTCACGGCCTCGAACATTCCGGTCACCGGCGTGCTGCCGATCCTGCCAGGCGACTACACCGCCAACGCACTCTTCCTCGGTGGTGGCAACACCACCACGACGGCGGCGATGGCGGCGTTCGCCAGTGAGAACTTCGGCGC
>JBGTCW010000016.1:0-5674 GCA_041748635.1 Ilumatobacteraceae bacterium
GATCTTGCCGGACTGGGTGGGTTGCATGGCGTGGCCGGCCTCGGAGGCAGCCCAGCCGGATCCGTTGACGGCGCCGTCGACGACCTTCTGGTCGACGTTGTCGTAGACCCACTGACCGGCCCTGCGGGTACCGGTGCCGACGCCGTCGACGGTGGCGTCGAGGACGTTCTGGTTGATCCAGTAGGCCGTCTTGGCGATCGGATAGGCGACGCCGCGCACGATGATGTTCTCGTAGAGATGGTCGAGGTAGTACTTGTTCTTCAAGAAGAGATACCCACCGCGCAGTGCGCGGTTGCGCTCGGTGAGCCCGACGAGCCGGGCATCGCGTCGACCGTAGAACAGCACACAGAAACCGATGGCCAGCGCGAAGCCGAGCGCCACGATGCCGAGCGACAGCAGGATCTTCGCGAACTTCGGCTCGGCGTGGCTGACGCCTGGGAAGAAGCACACCGTGCCGGCCTCGGGAGCGGTGAATCCACATCCCGACTTGGCTGCGCCCTCTTCGCCGGCCTCGGCCGACGGCACCACACCGAAGGTCTGATCCCCGACGCGGATCACCGATGCGCCTGGCCCGGATGCCAGGAACTCCTCGGTCACGACCGGCGTCGCACGCGGCTCGACGTACTTCTTGACGAGCTCGACGCCCTCGCCGAAGCGGGAGGCGAGCGGGGTGGGGTTGGCGAACCCCGCGAAGATGGCGAAGAACGCCAGGATCACGATCGGCGTCAAGATCCACTTACCGGATTCGTGAGGGCCGTCCTGTTCATCGTGTCCATCGTGGTGCTGGTCGTCGCCGTGCGTATTGGCGGCAGCGCTGAGCGAGCGAGGTACGGCGGCGCCGACCCCGACGTGCTCCATCTCGTGTTCTTCACCGTGGGCATCATCGTGGCCGTGGCCAGCGGCCGCGCCGCGAGGCTCGCCGAAGAACGTGAGATACGTCGCCCGGGTCATGTACATAGCCGTCAGCGCCGCGCCGAACAACCCGACCCACATCAAGAACGTGTAGCCGTTGGCGCCGACGTTGTCGATGATCTCGTCCTTCGACCAGAACCCGGCGAACGGGAACACGCCGGCAAGTGCGAGCGTCGACACCATCCACGCAGCGAACGTGACCGGCATCTTCTTGCGCAGCCCGCCCATGTCCTTCTTCATGTCGAACGAGTGATGCGAGCCCGAGTGGCTCACGGACCCGGCGCACAGGAACAAGCAGCACTTGAAGAAGGCGTGGGTGAAGATGTGGAACACGGCCGGGAGCCAGGCGCCCGTACCGAGACCCAACATCATGTAGCCCAGCTGCGACACCGTCGAGTAGGCGAGCACCTTCTTGATGTCGTCCTGCACGAACGCGAGGAGCGCGGCGATCACGATGGTGATCGCACCGATGATGGCGATGAACGACAGCCCGCCGGTGCCGATGTTGAACCCCTCCCAGAACACGGGGTAGATCCGAGCGACGAGGAACACGCCGGCCACGACCATGGTCGAGCTGTGCAGCAGCGACGACACAGGGGTGGGTCCGGCCATCGCGTCGGGCAGCCACGTGTGCAGCGGGAACTGGCCGGACTTGCCGATACATGCGATGAACAGCGCCACCGCTCCCCAGAGCAGCAGCGTTGAGTTGGCCTCGCCCGACAGCGCCCACGCCTGGATCGCAGCGAGATTGAACCCGTTGGAGTCGAGGTTGTCGACGGCCCACTGATTGGCGCCGAAGAAGATGACCGCGGTGCCGACGAGCAGGCCCACGTCGCCGACGCGGACGGTGAAGAACGCCTTGAGCGCAGCGCGGCTGTTGGCCTCCTCTTCCCACCAGTGCCCGATCAGCATGAACGAGGTGAGACCCATGATCTCCCAGCCCAGGATGACCTGCACCATGTTCTCGGCCATCACCATGATCAACATGCCGCCGGCGAACAGCGTGATCGCCGCGAAGAAGTGCGTGTAGCGGCGGTCGTCGCGGACGTAGTCGACGCTGAAGATCAACACCAGCAGCGAGATGAACGCGACGAGCGCGAGGATCAGCGCGGCCAACCCGTCGATGCTCGAGCCGATGCCGAACTCGAGACCGGAGTTCTGCCACCACACCCACGTCTTGACGACGGGCGCGACGAACGGTTCGGCCTCTGCGCCCTCGGTGGCGCTCGGGAGCGACCGTCCAAAGGCCTGGACGAGCCCGACGGCCTCTTCGCCAGCGCCCGTGGCGGAGTTCGTGCGCTGCATCCACTGCACGGCGGCACCGAGGGCGACGACGAGCGTGGCGCTCATCGATGCGAGCGCGACCTCGGCACCCTTCATCGGGAGCTTCTTGCCGAAGAAGATGATGACGGCGAAGCCGATCACCGGGATCAGGCCCGTGAGCCAGGCGTTCTCCAGGAACCATCCGGAGCTGAGTTCGAGCGCGTCGGCGGCCAACATGTCAGCCCTTCATCTCCGACAGTTCGTCGAGCGCGATCGTCCTGCGGTTGCGGTAGATCATGAGCACCATCGCCAGACCGACGCCCACCTCGGCGGCGGCGATTGCGATCACGTAGAGGGCGAAGACCTGGCCGTCGATAGCACCGGTCATCAGCGAGAACGCGACGAGGTTGAGACTCACCGCGTTGAGAATCAGCTCGATCGACATCAGCACCATCACGGCGTTGCGCCGGGCGATGACGCCGTACACGCCGATCGCGAACAACGCCGCGGCGAGCAGGAGGAAGTTGACAGCCAGCATCGCATCAATCCTTGCGAGCCAGGACGATGGCGCCGATGGCGGCGGCGAGCAACACGAACGAGATCGCCAGGAACGGGATGAGGTAGATCCCGAGGAACTGATCGCTCAAGGCAACGGTCGGCGCCGGCCCACGGTCGGGCAGCAGGTCGTCGCCGAACGCGTCGAGGATCACCCAGGCGAGCAGGCCGAACAGCGCGAGACCGACGGGGATCCCGAGCGCCCAACCCGTGTTGTTCAGCCCCGCCTCCTTACCGATCTGGGCGCGCGTCAGCATGATGCCGAACAGGAACAGCACCATCACGGCGCCGATGTAGACGAGCACCTGCGAGATGGCCACGAACTCGGCGGCGGCGAGGATGTATTGGGCGGCGACACCGCCCAGGACGACGACCAACCACAGCGCGGCGTGCACGACGTTCTTCGTGGTCACCACGTTGAGCGCGGCGAAGATCATCGCCGCGGCGATGATGCCGAAGCCGACGTTCTGCGCGACGTTCACGTGGTCGGTGGCGACGATGACGGCGTTCACGGTCGATCGCTCACTTCTTGTCGGCTCCCACTTCGAGCTCCGGCGCCTCGGGGACGGTCTCCATCCACTCGCCGAGCTTGCTCTTGTCGTGCAGGAGATCGGCGATCTTCGGCTCGGAGTACTCGTACTCGGGGCTCCAGAACAGTGCGTCGAACGGACAGACCTCGACACAGATCCCGCAGTACATGCACAGCGCGAAGTCGATGTCGAACCGGTCGAGGTGGTTCACCTGGCGCGGCTTGCCACCGGCTCGCCGCGGCGGGGCGAGCTGCTTGTGACCCTCGATGTAGATGCACCAGTCGGGACACGACCGGGCGCACAGCATGCATGCGGTGCAGTTGCCCTCGTGGAGCGCGATCACGCCGCGGGCGCGAACCGGCGGCGCTTCCTTCTCGTGGGGGTACTGCACGGTGTTGGCGCCGTCGACGATGGTGTCCTTGAGGATCCCCAGCGTGATGCCGAGACCCTTGAACAGACCGGGAACCTTGGGCTTGTCGGGCATCAGAACGCAACCTTCAAGATGGCAGTGACGGCGGTGTTGGCGAGCGCCAACGGGATGAGCACCTTCCAGGCGAAGGTCTGCAACTGATCCTCGCGGAAGCGGGGGAAGCTGAAGCGGACCCACATGATGATGAAGGTGAGCACCAACATCTTGGTGAACATGATCAGCGGGCCAGCGACGTTCATCCAGTTGTCGACGCTGTCGATCGTGTCCCAGCCGAACCAGTCGAACGGGATGCCCCAGCCGCCGAGGAACAACACCGATGCGATCAGGGCGAACACGCCGGCGGTGGCGAACTCGGCGATGAAGAAGATCAGGAACCGGAAGCCCGAGTACTCGGTCATGTAGCCCGACACGAGCTCGGATTCGGCGATCGGCATGTCGAACGGGGCCTGGGTGAGTTCGGCCTGCACGGCGATCATGAAGATCAGGAACCCGATGAACTGGGTGAAGATGTACGGGTTGCCGATGCCGCCGAAGCCGAAGATCTCGCCGGTGTTCTGCGCGACGACGATCTGTTGGAGGTTCATCGTGCCGGCCTGGATGACCACACCGAGCGTGGCGAGCACCATCGGCAACTCGTATGCGATCAGCTGACCGGCGGCGCGTAGACCGCCGAGCAACGAGTACTTGTTGGCGCTCGCCCAGCCGGCGATCAGGATCCCGAGCACGCTGATCGACGCAACGGCGAGGCCGTAGAAGATGCCGACCTCGAAGTCGGTGAACAGTGCGTCCGGCCCGAACGGGATGACGACGACGAGTAGGAACGTCGACACCAGCACGATGATCGGCGCCATCTTGAAGATGGTCTTGTCGGCGGCCTCCGGTGCGAGGTCCTCCTTCTGCATCCACTTGCCCACCTCGGCGACGAGTTGCAGCGAGCCGTACGGACCGGCCTCCATCGGGCCGAGCCGGCTCTGCATGAACGACATCATCTTGAACAAGAAGAGATAGACGATCGTGCCCGCCGGCAGCAGGACCGCAACCAACCCACCGAGCACGCGCAGGAGCGACTGCCCCCAGTACGGAATCTCGATGGCGAGGTGCGTGACCGCGAGCTGCATCATCGGTCGATGTCTCCGAGGATGAAGTAGAGGCTCGCGAGGATGGTGATGATGTCCGGCACGTAGACGCCGGTGAGCGCCCACGGCACGATCGAGATGTTGTTGAAGCTCGCCGAGCGGATCTTGACGCGGAACGGACCGAGGTCGCCCTTCGAGACGACGTAGTAGCCCATCTCGCCGAGGGGGTTCTCGGTCGACACCCAGGCTTCGCCCTCAGGCACCTTGATGATGCGCGGGACCTTGGTCATGATCGGGCCGGCGGGGACCTGGTCGAGGAGCTGCTCGACGATCTTGCACGACTCGCGGGTCTCCTGGAGGCGCACCCAGCAACGGGCCCAGCTGTCACCGTCGGGATGCGTCCAGACCTTCCAGTCGGCCTTGTCCCACGCCATGGCGATGTCCTGGTCGCGCCGCAGGTCGTAGTCGACGCCGCTGGCGCGCAGGTTCGCGCCCGACAGGCCGTAGTTCTTCGCCACGTCGGCCGGGATGATCCCGATGCCGCGCATGCGGCTCTGGAAGATCTCGTTGCCGAACAGGAGATCTTCGATGATGTCGCAGAACTCGCGGAGCTTGACCATGACCTGGCGGGTCTCGTCGATCCACCCCTTCGGGAGATCGTCCTTGAGTCCGCCGATGCGGTCGAAGTTCGGGTGGAAGCGACCGCCGGTCGCGCTCTCGATCAGGTTGAGGACGTACTCACGGTCGCGGAAGGCGAGGAACACCGGGGTGATCGCACCCATCTGCACGCCGAGGTCGCCGAGGAACAGCGACACGTTGGCGATGCGGGAGAGCTCGAACAGGATCGTTCGGATCCACTGGGCACGCGGCGGCGCCTCGATCTCCATGAGCTGCTCGGCCGCCAGGAT
>JBGTCW010000017.1:0-5776 GCA_041748635.1 Ilumatobacteraceae bacterium
CGCTGACGGAGAGAAATTCTGCGTTTCAGGGTTGGGCGGGATTCGACCGGGTAGAGCGGTGTCCATGAGCAACGACGCATCGATCAGCGACAGTGACATCACGAGCAGCCCGACCGAGGACGACGAGAACCTCGACGCCCCGGGCGAGCACTCCAAGGACAGCGGTGACGAGCCCACCGAGGACGACGAGAACGTCGACGCCCCGGGTGAGCACGACGGCGACACCGGCGACCAAGCCTGAGCCGTCCCATGAACGCGTCGATCGCGGCGGCCCTCCCCGGCTCCGATCGCTCGACGCCGGTCGGACCGCCACTGCATTCGACTCCGAGTCACCCGGTTCGGACACGCTCCGTCCTCGAATCAGGACCGGCTGTCGATCGCAGTGGCGGTCCTTCCGCGCCGCTGGCCCGTTGCGTCGGCGACCTCGACGAGTTTGCGGCGAACTACTGGGGTCGCCGACCCATGGTGCACGTGCAGAGTGCGGGCGACGACACGTTCGGCCCCGACAATTTCGACGACGTCTTCTCTTTGGAGGCACTCGACGAGCTCGTGGCTCACGGAGCCCGTATTCCCACCGTGCGGATGGTCGCTGACGGCAATCCGCTGGCCCCCTCCCGGTTCTGTTCGAGTGTCCGACTCGGCGGTCGACATCTCGACGACGTCGTCGATCCCGTCAAGGTCGTCGCTCGACTCGCCGACGGCGCCACGCTGGTGCTGCAGTCGTTGCACCGCACATCACCGTCCGTCGGCACCTTCGTGACGAACCTCCAGCACGAGATGTCACATCCGGTTCAGGCAAATGCCTATCTCACTCCTCCCAATGCCGTCGGACTTGCCGAACACAGCGATCTCCACGATGTGATCGCAGTGCAACTCCACGGTTCCAAGCGGTGGTGGGTGGATGGTCTGGGGCACGTTGCGATGCATCCGGGAGACGTGATGTACGTGCCCAGCGGAGTCCGCCATCGCGCCGAGACGGCGACGGAAACATCGCTGCACCTCACCCTCGGGGTGATCAGGGTCACGTCCCGACAGGTGATCGACCGTCTGCTCGACGCCGGACCCGAACTCTTCGACGCCCCGCTGCCGATCGGGTATCGCCATCGGGCCGGGCGTGGCGCGCTGGAACGGCACCTCGATTCGGTGCTCGATGCCACGCTCGATCTGATCGGTACCGCTGAGCCCGGCGCAGTCGCGCGTCGCGAGCAGTCCAGGCGCCTCGTGCACCCGCCTGGCGCCGGGCGCATCTCGTCAGCCGCTCTACTCGACCGACTCGGTGTCGACACCGTCATCCGCTGGATCGCATCGGAACCCGTGGTCCGAGCAGTCGACGAAGCCCACGGTGGCGCGGACGACGGCGACGCGCTGGTGGCCGTCCCCGACGACCTGCTGGGGCAACCTGCGCAGCTCAGCGTTCATCTGGGTGATCGCACGCTCATCGTGCCGGTGGTCGTCCTCGATGCGCTGCTCACCCTGGGCAGCGGCCGGCAGATCCGCGTCGGTGACCTTCCCGGCCTCGACGAATCGAGTTGCATCGTGCTCGCCAGGCGCCTGATTCTCGAGTCGGCCTGCATCATCGTTACCGCTGGCTGACTCCGTCGCCGGCCAGGTTTGGGATGCAGCCCGACGCGGTAACCCACCGCAACCCAGTGGGACGACCCCGACCCACCCCCGACACCAAGGAGTACCCCATGAGTGGAACAGCAGACAAGGCCAGCGGACGCATCAAGCAAGCGGCAGGCGACCTCACCGACAACGACGACCTGAAGAAGGACGGCAAGAAGGACGAGGCAGCCGGCAAGGCGAAGGACGCCGTCGACTCCGTCAAGGACAAGGCCGGCGACGCCATCGACAAGATCAAGGACGCATCCAAGTGAGCAGCGGCAACGACCATCAGCACTCGGTCGACGTGAACGCACCCGTCCGGGTGGCGTACAACCAGTGGACCCAGTTCGAGGAGTTCCCGAAGTTCATGGATGGTGTCGAGGAGATCCGCCAGATCACCGATGACACCCTGCATTGGAAGGTCGAGATCTCCGGTGTGACCCGTGAATTCGACACGGTGATCTCCGAGCAGACGCCCGACCAGCGGATCGCCTGGACGACCGTCGACGGACCGAAGCACGCCGGCGTGGTCACGTTCCACACGCTCGACGACGACACGACTCGTGTGACCCTGCAGATGGACTTCGAGCCGCAGGGCTTCCTCGAGAACGTCGCCGACAAGGTCGGTTTCGTCAGTAGTCGACTCAAGTCCGACATGGAGAACTTCAAGGAGTTCATCGAGGACCGTTCGGTGTCGACCGGCGCATGGCGGGGCACGATCGCTCAGTAGACCCTCCACCTGATTGTCCGCCGTCCCCCCCGGCGGAGTGGTGACGAATCCGCCTTCCCAACGATGTGGAGGCGGGTTCTTCGCGTCTGGGCCCTGTTCGAGCGACTCCTACTCGACGAAGCGGCGGACCCGGGCGCGTTTGCCGCGCATCGTCGTCGACTGCATCGTGTCGATCACGTGCTCGACCGAAGCCTCCGGGACGCCGACCACCGAGAACGCCTCGGAGATCCGAATCGGTCCGATCTCGCGACCGACGAGACCTGTCTCGTTGGCGATCGCGCCGACCAGATCGCCGGGCCGAACGCCGGCCTTGCGGCCCAGGCTCACGTGCACGAACGCCGTGCCCGCACCACCGGAACGCTGGCCCTTGTTGCCCGACCGGTCCTTCTCGCCCGCATTGCGGGGCGACTGCTTGTCGAACTTCTTCTTGCCGTCCGACGGCTTACCGCGCAACCGGTCGGACGCATCGGGAATCTCGAGCTCGTCGATCGTAGCGCCGCGCGACTCGTGCACCAGCTTGATCGCCGCCAGCGCGATGTTGCGGTCGCTGTCGTCGCCCGCCAGCGCGTGCAGGACGCTGTTGAAGTCCTCGAGATCGACCGCACTCAGTGCCTCGCGCACTGCAGCCACGGTCAACTCGATCTGACGCTCGCGCAGGTCCGCCACGGTCGGAACGGTCGCGATCTCGAACTTCTGCTTCGTCAGCCGTTCGATGTTCTCGAGCCCGCGTCGCTCGCGCGGCTCGGCCAACGTGATCGCCACACCCTCTCGTCCGGCTCGCCCCACTCGTCCGATGCGGTGGACGTAGCTATCGGCCGCGGACGGCACGTCGTAGTTGACGACGTGCGTGAGCGTGTCGACGTCGAGTCCGCGCGCCGCCACGTCGGTGGCCACCAGCAACTCGGCGGTGCCGTCGCGCAGCCGCGCCATCACCCGGTCGCGCTGGGCCTGATCCATACCTCCGTGCAACGCCTCGGCACGGTACCCGCGGCCGTTCATCGTCTCGGTCAGCTGGTCGACCTCGGTGCGAGTGCGGCAGAACACGAGCGCAGCCTTCGGCGCCTCGATGTCGAGGATGCGGCCCAGCGCCGAGGGCTTGTGCGCACGTTGCACCACGTACACCGTCTGTCGCACGAGCGCCTTCGAGCCCGGCTCGGCGTCTGGCCGACCGATCGTGATGCGCTCGGGATTGCGCTGATACCGCTTGGCGATCGAGGTGATCCGTGACGGCATCGTCGCCGAGAACAGCACGGTCTGGCGATCCTCGGGCGTGCTCTGCAGGATCGACTCGATGTCGTCGGTGAAGCCCATGTCGAGCATCTCGTCGGCCTCGTCGAGGATCACCGTCTGGATCGCATCGAGCCCGAGCGACCCGCGACCGATGTGATCGAGTGCGCGTCCCGGTGTGGCGACCACGACGTGGACGCCGCGATCGAGTGCTTGCAGCTGGCGCTGGATCGGCTGTCCACCGAAGACCGGGACGACCTTGATGCCCAGCTCGCGGCCGTACTTGAACATCGCCTCGCTGACCTGCACGGCGAGTTCGCGCGTCGGCACCAACACGAGCACCTGCGGCACGCGCCGTGACGCGTCGATCATCTGCAGCGCCGGTAGGGCGAACGCTGCGGTCTTGCCCGTGCCGGTCGCGGCCTGGCCGAGCAGGTCGCGGCCGGTCAGCAGGATCGGGATCGTCTCGCGCTGGATCGGCGTGGGCTCCTCGTAGCCGAGGTCGTCGAGGGCAGCGAGCAACTCGTCGCGCAGGCCGAGCCCCGCGAACCCTTCCTCGATGGGGTCATGTAACGATTGGTGTCTGACACCAATCGTTACATCGGGTTGGGGTTCGTCGTTCATGGCTGCTCCAAGCGGGGAATTGGACAACGATACGAACACGGTGGCCCGGATCGAACAGAATGTTCCATGGCCTACATCTCCGACCGGGTCGCCCACGACGCCGACGCACACATCATGGAGCCGCCGAACTGGCTCCGAGACCACGCCGACCCCGACATCCGCGACCGCATCGAGCGCCCCGGGTACGCCAACGAACTCGCCCAGACCGGCGATGGCGACCACGACGGCGACCAGTCGCGCATCGACGCGGCGTTCGAGCGCCTGACCGCGCGTCACCGTAGCGACGAGTTCCTCGTGGACGAGGACGTCGAGGTGATGAACCGCAAGAACTTCGCCGCGACCGGATCGTTCCTCGCCGACGACCGGCCCCGTGCGCTCGACTTCATCGGCGTCCAGAGCCAGCTGCTGTTCAACACGTTCCACAACAGCCGGCTGTACCAGTGGGAGCACCGACCCGACCTCGACCTCGCCTACGGCACCGCCCGCGCCCACAACCGCGGCATGGTCGAGTTCTGCTCGGTCGATCCGCGGCTGCTGGCGACCTGCTACGTGCCACTGGCCGACTTCGACCGGGCCTCGGCGATGGCTGGGGAGGCGATCGGGATGGGCGCTGCGGCGCTGCTCGTCGCATCCGGGTGCCCGATGGGGCACTCGCCGTCGCACATCGCCCTCGACCCGGTCTGGCGACAGGCGCAGGAGGCGGGAATCCCCGTCGTGTTCCACGTCGGCGGCACCGGCGACCTGATCGATCGCGCCTACTTCGACAACGGACGACCGATCCCTGCGGACTTTCATGGCGGCGAGGAGAACTTCCGATCGGTCGACTACATGGCCATCCCGTTTCCACCGATGCAGACCCTCGCCACGCTGATCTTCGACGGCGTGCTCGAACGATTTCCCGAGCTGCGCATCGGGGTCATCGAGCAGGGCTGTAGCTGGGTGCCGAGCTGGATGAAGCAGATGGAATCGGCGTTCGATGCGTTCGGCCGACACGAGGAACGCCTGCAGAAGCTGTCGCTGCGACCGAGCGAGTACGTCGAACGCCAGGTGCGCGTCACCCCGTACCCGACCGAGGACATCGGATGGGTCACCGACCAGATCGGCCCGAACATCCTGCTGTTCAACACCGACTACCCGCACGTCGAGGGTGGCCGCCGCCCGTTCGAGCGCTTCGAGAAGAGTCTGGGCGACCGCTCCGAGGACATTCGCCAGCGGTTCTACGCCGACAACTTCGTCGACCTCAGGGGCTCCGCCGTCGCCGCACTGGTCTGATCCCCATCTCGTGAACAACTCCCCCTCTCACGGGTGAAGTTGTTCACGAGAACGGGGTCAGGCTGCGGGGACGTTGTCGAAGCGGATCGACCAGCTCTCGACGGAGACGCCTCGTGACGGATCATCCGTCCCTTCGAAGCCGCACGTGGTCGCACTCAGGGAGAATGCGACGTACGTGGAACAGTGCAGCTCGACCTCGAGCCGATAGAACTTGTCGAGGTCGAGGACGGGCAGCACGACCGACTGGATGTTGCGGTCGTCCATGTACAGCAGGGACATTCCCTGGAAGGCGGCGGCCGTGCTCTCGTTCGCGATGAC
>JBGTCW010000018.1:0-14540 GCA_041748635.1 Ilumatobacteraceae bacterium
AGCTGCGCGAACGCGACGTCGACGGCCGAGTCGAGGCGGTGCTCGGCGACATGACCGACGTTCTCCCCGACGGGCCGTTCGACGCCGTCCTCGTGGCCTACAACACGATCTTCAACGTGCTCGACGCCGGCGACCAGGAACGGCTGTTCACGGCGGTCGAACAGCGGCTCCGCCCCGACGGTGTGTTCGTGGTCGAGGCATTCGTCCCGGAGGTCGACGCGGGAACCCGAACCTGCGATGTCGGGGTCCGGTCGATGGCGGCAGATCACGTCGTGCTGTCGGTGTCGGTGCAGCGTCCCGACGAGCAACGCGCGGAGGGACAGTTCGTGCATCTCTCGGCCGATGGTGGCGTGCAGCTGCGACCGTGGGCGATCCGGTGGGCGACCACGCTGCAACTCGACGACATGGCTGCCGCGGCCGGACTGCGACTCGACGAACGCCTGCACGACATGTCCGGCGCGCCCTTCACGGACGAGAGCGCCCAACACGTGTCGATCTATCGCCGCCCCGACCCCCGCTGAGGTCGGTCACGCCACCGTCGCACTCAGAACGAGTGGTAGCCGCCGTCGATGGTGATCACGTCGCCGGTGTGGTAGCTCGACGCACGGCTCGCGAGGTACACAGCGAGGCCGCCGAAGTCGTCGGCCACTCCCCACCGGCGCATCGGCACCCGCGGCAGCACGTTCGACACGAACTTGTCCCACCCGAACGCTCCGGCGGTCATGTCGGTCTCGATCCAGCCGGGCAGCACCGAGTTGCAGCGGATGCCGTGGCGGGCGTGCTGGACGGCGATCGCCTTCATCATCGAGTTCACCCCCGCCTTCGAGGCGCCGTAGTGCTGGCCCGACTGCTGGCCGAAGAAGGCCGACCCCGACGTGGTGAACACGATCGAACCTCCGACCTCGTCACCGCCGGAGTGGCGCGACACCATGTGCTTCGCGGCCTCGCGAGCGGTGAAGAACGCGCCGTCGAGGTTGATGCGCATCACGCGACGCCACTCGTCCGCCGTCATGCCGACGAAACTCGGCGCCTGCCCACCGACGCCGGCGTTCACGAAGCACGAGTCGACGCGACCCAGTTCACCGATCGTGTCGGCCATCGCCTGTTCGACGGCCGCTTCGTCGCCGACGTCGCACACGATCGACAGCAACTCGACGTCGTGATGACCCAACCGTTCGATCGCCGCATCGTTCTTGTCCGGATTCGTACCCCAGATCGCCACGTCGGCGCCGTGTGCAGCCAGCGCGTCGGCCATTCCGAGACCGATGCCGCCATTGCCGCCGGTGACCAGCGCCACGTGTCCGGAGAGGTCGAACGGAGAACCAGCGGGAAGTGCCATGAGCCGACGGTAGGGCCCATCACACACCGCAGCAGCAGTGGAGATAGCGTCAGAGCTGCATGTTCTTGGAGCGAGTCCGCCAGCCCGCCGATCTACGGGATCTGTCGTACGCCGAGCTCGGCGACCTTGCCGGCGAGATCCGCGACTTCGTCGTGTCGAAGGTGTCGGACACCGGCGGTCACCTCGGATCGAACCTCGGCGCCGTCGAACTGACCCTCGCGCTGCACCGGGTGTTCGAGTCGCCGACCGATGCGATCCTGTGGGACACCGGCCATCAGGCCTACATCCACAAGATCGTCACGGGTCGCCAATCGCAGTTCGAGCAGCTGCGCCAGCAGGGCGGACTGTCCGGCTATCCGAGCCGTGAGGAATCCGAACACGACTACATCGAGAACAGCCACGCATCGACCGTGCTGTCGTACGCCTACGGGATGGCGGTGGCCCGCGACCTCGGCACCGACCCGCACCGCCACATCGTCGCGGTCATCGGCGACGGCTCGCTGACCGGCGGGATGGCGTACGAAGCCATCAACAACATCGGCCACGGCGACAAGCAGGTCATCATCGTCCTCAACGACAACGGCCGTTCATACGCGCCGACCGTGTCGATGCTGTCAGCGAGCATGCAGGGTCGCGACGTCCAGGCGAACCATCCCGCCAACCACCCCCTCAGCCAGCCGACCGTCACCGACCGGGTCACCGACAAGCTGGCCCACGCGCTCACCGACATCCGGACCAACCCGGTGTACGTGCGCCGTCAGCGGCGGATCGAGGAGTTCCTGCACCACCTGCCGGTCGTCGGCCACCAGGCCGGTTCCGCGATGGATGCGTTCAAGGCCGGCGTCCGCGAGTTCCTCCAACCGCCGTCGTTCTTCGAAGCGCTCGGCGTGCGGTACGTCGGACCGTTCGACGGCCACAACATCGAAGAGATGGAACACGCGCTCCAGAACGCGATCGAGCTGTCGGCGGAAGGCCCGATCCTCGTGCACGTGCTCACCCAGAAGGGTCGGGGCTACCCCCCTGCCGAGGACGACGACGAGAAGCACCTGCACGACGCGCCGGTGTTCGACCCGATGGTCGGCCCGCCGAAGGCCGTCTCGACCGGCTACACCCAGGCGTTCGCAGAGGCCATCATCAAGGAGGCCGAAGCCGACGACCGGATCGTGGCGATCACCGCCGCAATGCCGGGGCCGACCGGCCTGCTGCCGTTCCAGGAGCGCTATCCCGATCGATTCTTCGACGTCGGCATCGCCGAGCAACATGCCGTCACGGGTGCAGCGGGAATGGCCATGGGCGGCCTCCGGCCGATCGTGGCGATCTACTCGACGTTCCTCAACCGCGCGTGGGACCAGGTGGTCTACGACGTCGCACTGCACCGCCTGCCGGTGATCTTCTGCCTCGACCGCGCCGGTATCACCGGCCCGGACGGCGCCAGCCACCACGGCGTGTTCGACATGGCACTGTTGTCGAAGGTGCCGGGCATGCGGGTGCTCGCCCCCTCGAGCGCGCAGGAGCTCGCGCAGATGATGCACGATGCGACGGCCCTCGTCGATGCGGGTCCGATCTCGATTCGGTACCCACGCGGTGCCGCACGACAGGTCGGCGAACACGAGGTCGGCTCGGGACTGTCGGCGCGAAAGGCGGTCGAAGGCGACGGCGGCGTCTGCATCGTGGCAGTCGGCAAGATGCTCGAAGCCGCCGAGAAGGCGGCAGCGACCCTTGCCAACGACCACGGCGTCGAGGTCACGGTCTGGGATGCTCGCTGCTGTGCCCCACTCGACCCGGTAATGATCGCCGACGCAGCAACGCACCGCTTGGTGGTCACGATCGAGGACGGCGTCCGCGACGGCGGCATCGGCATGTCGATCGCCGATGCGGTGTGTGCGATCGACCAATCGACACACACCGAGGTGCTGGGGCTGCCGACGAAGTTCATCCCCCACGACCCGAATTCCCAGGCGATCCTCGCCCGCTTCGGCCTGGACGCGGAGAGCCTCGTCGCCCTCGTGCGCAACTCCTGATCGTCCTGCGCAACTCCTGACTCTCCGACGATGGTCGGAACCTAGGCTCGGCCGATGACCTTCACGCCGCTGCAGACCGACCGACTGCTGCTGCGGCCCGTCCGGGCCTCGGATGCCGCTGTGCTCGCCGCCCGCCGCAGCGACCCCGACGTGGCGAAATACCAGACGTGGATCCCGCCCTACCCGATCGAACGGGCCGAGGCGATGATCACCGAGCTCATGGCGATGGACGGTCCGGTCGACGACGACTGGTGGACGCTGACGGTCGCCGATCCGTCCGACACCACCGTGTTCGGTGACCTCATCGTCAAGCTCTCGTGGCAGGGCCGCACCGCCGAGGTCGGCTACAACTTGGATCGCTCTGCCTGGGGACGCGGGTACGCCGTCGAGGCGGTCGAGGCGCTCGTCGAGTACCTGTTCGACACCGTCCAGGTGACGCGCGTGGAGGGCATGCTCCACCCGGACAACCGCGCGTCTGCGATGGTGCTCGAACGCGTCGGCATGCGCTTCGAGGGCCACACCCGGTCATCCTTCTGGGTCGGCGACGACAACAGCGACGACTGGCTGTACGGCATGATCCGATCCGACTGGGACGCATGGCGCAGCCGGCCACGGCAGCGGCCCGCCTCCGTCGAGCTCGTGGAGGTCACGCCCGACAATCTGCGAGCCACGATGCGACTCGCGACGCACAAGTCCCAGGAGGACTTCGTGGCTCCGGTGATGCAGTCGCTCGGCGAGGCACTCGTGCCAGCCGTCGCGAACGGCATCACCCTCGACCCGTGGTACCGGACGGTGCTCGCCGACGGCGAGCTGGTGGGTTTCGTGATGCTCGCGCGTGCCCAGCCAGGTGCCGACGAGCCGTGGCTGTGGCGGCTCCTGGTCGACCGGATGCACCAGCGACGCGGGATCGGGTCGCGCATCATCGACCTGGTCTGCGATCAGTGCCACACCTGGGGTGACGCCACGCTGCTCACGTCGTGGCGACCCGGCCGGGGATCCCCCGAGCCGATGTACCTGGCGCGAGGGTTCGTGCCGACGGGCGAGATCGTCGACGGCGAGGTCGTCGGGCGGCTGCACCTAACGTGCGAGGCGTGAGCCCCGACCCGTATGCCGCCTACACACATCTCCGTTTCGAGCGGCCGAGCGACGGGGTGCTGCTGATCACCCTCGACGATCCCGAGCGCCTGAACGCCACCGGGGCCGACATGCACCTGCAGCTGTCGCGCGTGTTCCGCACCGTCGACGACGATGCGACGGTCCGTGCCGTCGTCGTGACGGGTGCAGGCCGTGCGTTCTCCGCCGGCGGCGACCTCGACTGGATCGCCGAACAGGTCGGCGACTACGCCCAGACGATCAGGGTGATGCGCGAGGCGGGCGACATCGTGCGCACGATGATCGACTGCGACACGCCGATCGTGTCGGCGATCAACGGCGTCGCGGTGGGCGCGGGGCTCGCGGTCGCATTGATGGCCGACGTCAGCATCATCGACGAGAACGCCCGCCTGACCGACGGCCACATCCGACTGGGCGTCGCCGGCGGCGATCATGCCGTGGCGATCTGGCCGCTGTTGTGCGGCATGGCGAAGGCCAAGTACTACCTCCTCACGGCCGACTTCCTCGACGGACGCGAGGCCGAACGAATCGGCCTGGTGTCGAAAGCGGTCGCCGCCGACGACGTGCTGCCGACGGCGATGAGCGTCGCCGAGAAGCTGGCGGCCGGACCGGTCGACGCAACGCGGATGACCAAGCGGGCATTGAACCACTGGCTCCGTCAGGCGCTCCCGAACTTCGAGGCATCCCTGGCCTACGAGATGTTGAACTTCCTCGGACCCGACGCCGCCGAGGGGCTGGCCGCACTCCAGGAGAAGCGCCGTCCCGACTTCCACGGTGTCGCTCCCGCCGCCGACGAAGGCCGGGCAACGTCGTGACGCACATCGAGCCAATCGATCTGTCGCACGACCTCGCGTTGGCGCTCGACGTCGCCGACCTCGTCGATGCGTTCACCCTGCCGCACTTCCACGCCGCCGACTTCACGGTCGACTGGAAGCGCAACCTCACGGAGGTCACCGAGATCGATCGGCGCGCCGAGACGATGATCGTCGAACAGTTGGTTCGAGCACGTCCCGGCCACGGGGCGTTCGGCGAGGAGCACGGGTTCGCCGGCGACCACGGATCTCCGTGGCGGTGGGTGATCGATCCGATCGATGGCACCTCCGGCTTCGTGCGCGGCATCCCGATCTGGGCGACGCTCATCGCACTCACTCACAGCGAGCGGGGCGCCGTCCTGGGCGTGGTGTCGGCTCCGGCGCTCGGGCGGCGATGGTGGGGCGGTCTCGGATTGGGCGCTTCGATGACCGTGTTCGGCGACGAGCGCCCGATCGTGGTGTCGACCGTCGACGATCTCGCCGAGGCCCAGGTGAGCATCACCCACAGCGCAGGCTGGGACGCGCTCGGATTGACGGACGCGCTCGTCGGCCTCCAACGGCGGGCACGCCGCTGGCGCGGTGTCGGCGACTTCTGGCAACACATGTTGGTAGCCGAAGGAGCGATGGACGTCGCCGTCGACGCCGTCGGCGTTGCGGCGTACGACATCGCTGCCGTGAAGCCGATCGTCGAAGCCGCTGGCGGTCGACTCACCGATCGCTTCGGCGAAGCAACGCACGAACACGACACCGCCATCAGCACGAACCGGCTCCTCCACGACGAGGTCCTCGCCGCGCTCACTCCCTGACCGCATCCCGGTTTGTGTCAGCACCGATCGGTGAATCGACGATATGCGCTGACACAAACGGTGCTCCCCGATTTTTGTGTCAGCACCAATCGGTGGTTCGACGATCTGCGCTGACCCAAACCGGAGGGGCGGGGCCGAAGCCACCCGCTACCGTGGCGCGCAATGTCGAGCGAGACGCCGTCGCCCTCTGATTCCTCGGCGCATCCCGACCTGTCCTCGGAGACCGTGGCCATCACTGCCGGCCGGGCGGCCAGCGGCTCATCGCTCGCTCCTGCGCTCTGGGCATCGAGCACGTGGGAGTCGACCGGGCTCGACGACGCCCACCGCCGCGCCACCTCGGTGCGCCACGGCGACTTCTACTCTCGCTACTCGAACCCGACCGTGCGTTCGTTCGAACAGGCGATGTCCGAACTCGAAGGATCGCAGGAGTCGTTGGCGTTCGCGTCGGGGATGGGCGCGATCGCGTCGACGGTGCTGGCGCTGTGTTCCACGGGCAGCCACATCGTTGCGCAGCGTCAGCTGTACGCGGGCACGTTGGCGTTCCTGCAGGGCCCGTGTCGCCGCCTCGGCATCGACATCACCTATGTCGACGTGACGACGCCAGGCGCGTTCGCCGGAGCTGTCGAGCCGGGCCGCACGATGGTCGTCCTCGCCGAGACACCATCGAACCCGAGGCTGGAGCTGGCCGATCTCGACGAGTTGGGCGCGATCCGGGGACCGTTCACGCTGGTGGACTCGACGTTCGCGACGCCACTCGGTCAGCAGCCGCTCGCCCACGGCGTCGACCTGTCGTTGCACTCCGCCACGAAGGGGATCGCCGGCCACAACGACGCCACACTCGGCGTGATCTCCGGCGACGCGGATCTGCTCGACGAGATCTGGGCCTACTCGGTGCTGCACGGTGCCACGCCGTCGCCGTTCGACGCGCTGAATGCACTGCGGGGCCTGCGGACGCTGGGCGTGCGGACCCGCCATCAGAATGAAACCGCCCGCTCGTTGGCGATCACGCTCGCCGACCACCCTGCGGTGGTGGCCGTGCACTACCCCGGGCTCAGCGAGCACCCCCAGCATGACCTCGCCACCAAGCAACTGCGCCAGTACGGCACCGTGTTGTCGTTCGAGGTGGCCGACCGGAACACTGCCTCCGCAGTGCTCGACCGACTCCGCCTCGCACGGGTCGCGACGTCGTTGGGCGGACCGGAAACCCTCGTGTGCCATCCGGCCACGTCGACACATGCCAGCTTGACCCCCGACGAGAAGCTCGCCGCAGGCGTCAGCGACGGCCTGTTGCGCGTGTCGGCCGGGCTCGAGAACAGCGGTGACATCGTCGCCGACTTCGAACAGGCGCTCGCGGCACCCGGTTGACCGGCGAGGAGATCGTTCGATCTGCCGTGCGCGACACTTGGCAGATGCAGACCACCGGAACCGACGGGCACACCGTGATCCGCCACGACGATCGCCGACGCTACGAACTCGCAATCGACGAGGAGGTCGTCGCGTTCGCCGAGTTCAATCACGACGACGACGTCCTGACGATCCCGTACATCGAGACGGCGATCGCCCACCGCGGGAACGGATATTCGGGCCTCCTCATGGACGGCGTGATCGATGACCTTCGTGGCCGAGGACAGCAGGTTCGTGCAACGTGTCCGGTCGCTCGGGCTCATCTCGTCGAGCGCGCACCCGAGCTGCTGGTGCGCTGACGATGTGCCGGAACATCACGACCCTGCGCGGGCTCGAGCCAGCTGCGACGACTGCCGAGATCGAAGCGGGCGCCCGTCAGTACGTCCGCAAGATCAGCGGTGTGCAGCAGACCTCGCCCGCAACCGAGGAGACGTTCGAACGTGCGGTCGCCGAGATTGCCGCCATCACCTCGCGGCTGCTGGCGGAGCTGCCGCCCCGCAAGTCACCGCCGAAGTCCGAACCTCCCCTTCGCCGCCTCGCCCGCCGCTGAGGGGTCACGCGGTGCCTGACAATGCGTTGCCAGCGCTCGGTCAGGAGTAGAAAGGGTTGGAGCCGGTGGAGTGGTCGGTGAGGTCGCGTACCCGCTCGAGTTCGTCGATGGCATCGACGAGCATGGTCTGGACACCGTCGAGCATGGTCTGCTTGCTCATCGAGCAGCCGTGGCATCCGCCGCCCATGGTGAGGTAGGCCGTTCCCTCGCCGTCGTGGCCGACGTAGGTGACGAAGCCGCCGTGAGCGGCGAGTGCGGGATTCACCTCGGTTCCGACGAGCGCCTCGATCTCGGCGGAGAGCTGATCGTCGCTCGTGAGCCCTTCGACCGAGGGCGCGAGCGGTCGGTTCGGATTGCGGATCACGAGCCCCTGCGTCGTCGTGTAGTCCAGGGTCGCTCCGGTGAGCAGCGCGACATCATCGCCCGGGATGATCACCTTCACGCCATCGTGGGTCCGCACCTCGTCGGTGAATGCGGCCGTCAGGTACTCCTCGAACGACAGGTCGTAGCGGAACTCTTCACCGGCGTCGGAAGCGATGGCAAGGCGGAGACCGAGCTGGTCACCGTCGACCTCGTCGTCGCGAAGTTCACGAAGGTGATCGAGCGCTTCGGGCGTCACGCTGATGATCGGTTCGCTGAGGTTCGCTTCACCGGTCTCCGCGGCCATGGCTTCGAGGGGACTCATGCGGTCGAGGCTATCGCCGCCCTCCACACAGGGCGACGCCCGACGCTCGGCGCCTCGCGTGTCGGAGCGTCGGTGACCTACTGTCGACGAGTGATCCAGCGCACGACGACGTCATGACGATCCGATCGCGTGGCCGAACGCTCGGACTCGTCGCAATGACCGTCGCCGTCGTGAGCTTCTCGACGAGTTCGCCACTGATCAAGTGGTCGGAATCGACCGGATCGGTCGTGGCGTTCTGGCGGATGATCGGGGCCGTGCTCGGTTGGTGGACCGTGATTGCGTTCACTCGAGTTCGTTCGGGACGCCCCGCGCCGACGGCGACGACGTGGCGACTCGCGCTTGCCCCCGGCCTCGCGTTCGGAGCAAACATCGCGCTGTTCTTCACGGCGATCACCAAGACGAGCATCGCCCATGCCGAGTTCATCACCGCCCTGACGCCGCTCGTGCTGCTGCCGGCGGGCTCGTACTTCTTCGGGGAGCGCCCGAACTGGAACGCTCTCCGATGGGGCGTCATCTCGATCGTCGGTGTCTCGCTGGTGCTGTTCTTCGGGCCGGCGCAGGGGACTTCCTCGCTGTCGGGCGATGCGCTGATGCTCGGTGTCATCTCGCTGTGGACCATCTACCTGCTGACGTCGAAACGGGCCAGGGCCGCAGGGGTCGGCACGCTCGACTTCATGGCGTGCATGATGCCGATCGGCGTCCTCACGGCCGGCCCGATCGCCGCGTTGATCGCGGGATCCGAGGTGTTCGGCCTGAGCGCCCGCGGCTGGCTGGTGGTGGCGATCCTGACACTGCTCACTGGCATGCTGAGCCACGGTTGCATCGTGTTCGCGCAACAGCATCTCCCGGTCGCGACCATCGGCATCATGCAGACCGCACAGCCGGCGTTGGCGGTGTTCTTCGCGTTCCTCGTGCTCGGCGAAGAAGTGCGGTCGCTCCAAGTGCTCGGCATGGGCCTCGTGATCGCCGGGCTCGCGCTCTTCACCATCGCCAGTTCACGCTCGGCGACGATGCCCACCCCGGTGACACCCATCGAAGCAGTGTGAGCCGACACGATCGCGAGCTGCTGCCCGCCGCTCCCCCCACCACGATCGTTCATCTTCCGTTCAGATGAATGTCGGATCCGGCTGCGAAGATGGAGCCATGCGCATCTTGGTGACGAATGACGACGGCATCGACTCGATCGGATTGCATGTGCTCGCACGGGCGATCTGCGAACTCGACGGAGATCACGAAGTCCACGTCGTGGCCCCCGACCAGGAGTTCTCGGGCGCGGGTGCAGCGCTCGGCGCACTGCACCTGATCCAACCCGAGGTGCGACGCGCCCACATCGACGACTGTCCGGTCGCGGCGTGCTGGAAGGTCAGCGGACCTCCAGCGTTGTGCGCCATGTTCGCCCGCCTCGGAGCGTTCGGCCCACCGTTCGACCTGATCGTCAGCGGCATCAATCCCGGCGCCAACGTCGGGCGTGCCGTGTACCACTCGGGCACCGTGGGCGCCGCGCTCACCGGCCGCAACGGCGGCATCTCCGGCATCGCCATCAGCCAGGCCGTGACCGGGTTCGGTGTCGAAGGCCAGGGGTGGGACGACTCGATCGCCAACCAGCACTGGGACAGCGCAGCCACCGTCGCCAAGGCCGTCGCCCAGGCGCTCGTCGACGACATGCCGGTCGACCCGGTGGTGGTGAACATCAACGTGCCCGACACTCCCATCGAGGAGTTCGGCACCTGGCACTTCGCCGAGGTCGGCACGGTGCCTCCACGCTCGATGGCCGGCGCGAAACTGAAGCCGATCCCCGGTCACGAGGACGCCTTCGTCGTCGAGATGGGGTGGGGCGACATCGTCGAGCTCGAGCCGCACACCGACGGCGGCATCATCGAGCGCAACGACGTCTCGATCACCTATCTCTCACGTCTCGCCCATCACGACCGGCCTGATCTCGGCTCGGTCGCGAAGTCGCTCGACGAGCTGTTGTCGTCCTGAAGTCGGCGGCTACTCCGTAACGGCGTCGGCGGCGAACGGGCCGGTCGCGACGGTGCGGATCCGGTCGAGGGCGGCGATCTGCGTGGCCGCGCCGGTCGAACGGTCGACGAACTGCAGACCTTGATCGCTGAAGAACATGCCTGACGAGTCGGTCGCCCACGCGTCGGGGGAGATCACCTGATTGATGCGACCTGCTCCGACCGTGGCCCCCGAGGCGACGTCGAGGATCTCGCGCTGACCTGACTCGTTGCGAGCCCGGAACGCGATCGAGCGTCCGTCAGGTGAGATGCGGGTGGTGGGGTCGATGAACCCGAACTGTTCGACCTGATCGAGTACCCCCGAGGCGACCTCGCCGGTGTCCCACTCCACGATCGAGTACGCACAGCGCAGCGTCTCGTCGCACTCCTCGAACGCCCAGTGGCGAGCACCCGTGGCGATGAGCGTCCCCGTGCTGATTCGCCGGGCGCCACCCGCCGGGTCGATGGCATACACCCCGCCCGGCGCGGTGACCAGCGCGTCGCCGTCGGGCGAGAACACCCGCGAGAAGAACGTGGTCTCGTCGACGAAGGGGTTCTCGAGCGGCACGAGGCTTCCGTCGGGTCGCAATACCCAGTCGCGCTCTAGCGTGTCCGGACCGGTGGCCGGCGCGGTGACCACGAAGTTGCCGGTCGACGTCCACGGTTGCACGAAGATCACGCCATCGGAGAGCGTCGACTCGACGACCGGCTCGCCGTCGCGGATCTGGACCAAGGTGGTCGAATCGAACACGACGATCGTGCGGTCGCCGAACGCCAACTGCAGGTCTGCTCCGAGCTCCGAGACGTCGATGCTGCGATCGCGGCCGCTGGGGAACTGGGTGACGCTGACGATGCCCGACTGCGACAGCGTGATCACCTCGGTCGGTGCCATCGCTGCCAACGCCGGCCCAACGTCGATCGTTCGCTCCGCCCAGGTCGGGACCTCACCGACGACGAGCTGGAGTCCTTTCAGAACGGTCTCGGTGTCGGCCGGGGCAGGAACGGTGACGATCCGGGTGGTGGCGGGTGGGATGGTGCTGGGCGCTGTCTCGGTCGCATCTGGCGCCAGGTCGCCGAGCGCCGATTCCGTCGGAGTGCCCTCGTCGGTCGGTGTCTCCGCCGGGTCGGCCTCGTCACCACTGCGAAGCAGCGCGCCGCCCGAGCCGATCAGTAATGCGGCGACGACCGCTGCGGCCGTGACCTTGCGGCCGAGCGACGATCGTGAGTCGCTGTCGGGAGGGTGGACGCCGAATTCCTCGATCGCCGGTTCGTCGAACCCGCCCCCAGGTGTGGTGGGTCGGACCAGTTCGCCCCGAGCGGGCGACGCGCTGGGGAACACCGCGTCGTCCGGGAGTGCGCTGTCGGACACCCAGTCGTCACGCTCCCATGGCGATGACTCATCGATGTCCTCGTCAGCCACGTCGCCATTCGACCACATCGCAGCGCCGGTCGTCCCGCGCAGGTCCGACCCCGCGGCGGATCGAGCACGGGGCCTCTGCGGAACATGTTCGAAAACTCCCGCGAGCGTGCGACGGGCGGACGGAGTTTGGGGCATCCTGGAGTCATGGCCGAACGACCGATTCCCACCGACGACGAGTTGCAGCAGCGGCTGACACCGCTGCAGTACGAGGTGACCCAACGCGCCGGCACCGAGCGGGCGTTCAGCGGCACGTACTGGGACGTGAAGGATCCAGGCACGTATCACTGCATCGTGTGCGACGAGGCACTGTTCTCGTCGGAGACCAAGTACGACTCGGGCTCGGGCTGGCCGAGCTTCACCGAGGCGATGGATCCCGCAAAGGTCACCTTGAAGCAGGATCGATCGCACGGCATGGTGCGCACCGAGGCCGTCTGCGCCACGTGCGGCGCTCACCTCGGCCACGTGTTCCCCGACGGGCCCGGCCCCTCCGGCGACCGCTTCTGCATGAACTCGGCCAGCCTCAAGCTCGAACCCACAGACTGACGATTACATCACGGGTCAGACCCGCGATGTAATCGGCTCGCTATGGTCGGACGCATGGTCGACTGGGGCAAAGACGAACGGCGGTTGACCGATTCGGTGAGCGTGCTCGTCGGCGAGGCCAACGGCGCGTACCCCTCCGGCAACACCCTGCTCGTCCGCGGCGCCGGCGAGTCGGTGCTGATCGATCCGTCGGTGACCGTCGTCGCCCGTGGCGGCGCGCCGGTGGAGGTCGACGCGATCATCAACAGCCACAGCCACGAGGACCACATGGCGGGCAACGGAACGTTCCCGGCGGCGCGTCTGCACATCCACGACGCGGACCTGCTCGGCGCTCGGTCGATGGACGGGCTGATGGCGGTGTACGGCCTGACGGGCGCTGCCCGCGACGCCTTCGAGCAGGTGATCCTCGACGAGTTCCACTACGTCGCCCGACCCGATGCGACCGGGTTCTCCGACGGCGACGTCTTCGATCTCGGTGGCGGCGTCACCGTCGAGGCCGTCCACCTTCCGGGCCACACGCGCGGCCACAGCGGCTTCCGGATGGACGGCGTGTTCTTCCTCTCCGACATCGACCTGACCGGGTTCGGTCCGTACTACGGCGACGTGTGGAGCGACCTGGAGGACTTCGAGGAGAGCCTGAACAGGGTGCGCGACGAGGAGGCCGACTTCTACGTGACGTTCCACCACAAGGGGGTGATCGAAGGTCGGGAGACCTTCGTCGAGCTGGTCGATGCGTTCACGTCCGTGATCGGTCGGCGTCACGAGGCGATGCTCGAGTTCCTGCGTGAACCGCACACGATCGACGAGATGCGCGAGCACCGGTTCATCTACCGACCGCACGTCGAGATGGCGTTCGTCGAGTCCGTCGAGCGTCGCAGCGCCGAGCTGCACGTGCAGCGCATGCTCCGCCGCGGCGAAGCAGCCGAAGTCGCCCCCGGCCGCTACCAATCCACATGAGCCGGTCCTCCGGGGTCGGGTCCGGGAGGACCGGTCCCCCGCGCCCAGGTCTGCGGGAACTCCCGCGGTCCCCGGAGACCTGGGCTGGGGGGGCCGCGTGGCACGATGCGGGGATGACGGACGGACCTCGGTTCAGCACCCTCCGAGTGGAGGCCGACGGGCCGATCGGGCGGATGACGCTCACGCAGGGCGACAAGCTCAACCCACTCGGCACGGTTCCGCTGCGCGAGATCGCCGAGGCGGCGCAGTGGTTCGACACGACGACCGCCCATGTCGTCATCGTCACGGGCGAGGGTCGGGGGTTCTCCTCCGGGTTCGACCTGCGTGAGTTCGCGGGCGGCGGGTCTGGTGAGCCGACTGCTACGTCGAGCCGCGAACAGGCGGATCTGGGACGGCTGATGGCCGAGGCGATGGACCGGATGACGGCCCTCACCATCGCCGCCATCAAGGGACCATGTGTCGGTGGCGGCGTCGTGCTCGCCGCCACATGCGACCTGAGGATCGCTGCGGACGACACGGTCTTCTCGATCCCCGAGGTCGACCTCGGGATCCCGCTGGCGTGGGGTGGCATCCCACGTCTCGTTCGGGAGATCGGACCGGCGCTCACCCGCGAGCTCGTGCTCACCTGTCGCCCGTTCTCGCCCGACGAGGCACTGCGCATCGGCTTCCTCAACCGCGTTGTTCCCCGAGCCGAGCTCGAAGCGGCCGTCGACGAACTCGCGGCGCAACTTGCCCGCAAAGCACCGAGCGTGGTGCGCGCGACCAAGCGCCAGGTGAACGCCGCGCTCGAGGACGTCGCCTCAACTGCCGGTTCGTGGGCCGACGCCGACCAGCTCGGTGCTGCGATGCGAGATCCCGAAGCCCGCGCTGCGGCCCGCGCCTACCTGGCC
>JBGTCW010000019.1:0-2573 GCA_041748635.1 Ilumatobacteraceae bacterium
AGATGCAGCAGCGTCGACTTGCCACATCCTGATGGCCCCATGATCGCCACGAACTCGCCGGCGGCGATGCGCAGCGAGATGCCGTTCACCGCCCGCACCTCGAGCGGGCCGGTCCCGAAGCTCTTGACCACATCGATGAACTCCAGGCTCGGCGTCGCCGCCGGTCCCGTGTCGTCTCGGACGTACTGCAGCACGGTGTTCATTCGGGAGAGCCTTTCCGGGTCGAGGTCGCGGCGAGCGCCGTGACACGGGATTCGCACATGTCCAACCAGCGCAGATCGGCCTCGGCGCGCACCACCAACGCATCGGTCACCAATGCCCCAGCGACCGACTCGCCGTCGCGTTGGCCACGTCGCTCACGACGGCGCAGCTGCAACAGCGCCGTCAACGCACTGCGATGCTTGGTGATCACCTCCATTGCGTGATCACGGCCCCGTTCGATGGCCATCAATGTCTTCAACATCAACTCGTCACGCGGCGGCGGATCATCCGACGGAACCGCCACCCACCATGCACCCAGCTCCTCGCGGCCTGCCGCCGTGATGCGGTAGGTCTTCTGGCCCGATCCACCGTCGGGGTCATCGACGACCTCGAGGTCGACCAGCCCGTCGCGCTGCAACCGATCGAGCGTCGTGTACACCTGCCCGACATTGAGCGGCCACACCCCACCCGTGGCTCCCTCGAACTCCGTCTTCAACTGATACCCGTGGCGCGGGCCCTCGTCGAGCAACGCCAACAAACCCTCGCGGACAGCCATACATATTCAGTATGTACTACTGAGTATGTATCTGTCAAGAGGGCCGAGTCCGGGGCCGGAGCCCCCAACACGTAACATCTGCGGGATGCAGGTCGTGGCGACAACCGCCCAGCCAACGCTCCAGTTCGAGGTGAAGACCGCCGATCAGACGGCGCGTCGGATGACCGTGTTCACCGGAACGGTCGAGGTCGTGCCGCCCGACAGCGGTCGTCGATTCCGGATCGTGGCGAGCGACCCGAACGGCGTACCGGTCGGGTTCTACGTGGCCGATCCGTTGCCGCTCCCGATCGATGACGCCGTGGTCGTGGCCGAAGCATGGGTGGCCCGCATGCCGATCTCGACGGGCGCGGAGAACACGTTCCGGTACGGCCTGGTCGACGTGACGGGCACGTTGGTCGCCGCCGAGGGCCAGCCCGGCGCGAGCAGTGGCTGGCCGTACGTGCATGGCCTGTTGTTCGGCGGTGACCTCACGATGACGATTGCCTACCGAGTGACGGTGATGTCGTCGACCTGAAGCCGGTCGCTGCCGAATTGGCAACATGTACCGATGCGATATCGAACGCTGCTCCTGCTCGGTGGAGCCGTCTGCCTGGTCGCGATTGCGGCGGGTCTGGTCGTCGAGTTGCTCGCCGGCTCCGAGGAGGTGACCGAGGCCGGACTGATCGCGGCCGTTGCGTCGATCATCGTGTTGCTCGGAGCGATCGGCTTCGTTGCCGGATGGTTCGGACGAGAGCGTGATGACGTCGTGGTCATCGCCGTCGGAGTGGGGGTCGTGGCTGCGATTGCGCTGTTGATCGCGTCGTTCGCGAGCGAAGACTTCGCGATCGAGTCGTTGATCCTCGCCGGTGGTGTTGCGATCGCCGGCGGCGTTGCTGGTGTTGCCGCGTGGTGGATCGGCGACTTCATCTGCGACGCACGAGACCTGCCCACTGCACGCCGACTCGTCGCACCCGCGTACGCCGAAGACCACCCCGGGTACCCGCTGTGGACCACCGACGCCGGACCGGCGATCCGTACGACCCTCGACCAACTCGCCGAGCGGATCGCACCGGGAGCTCCGGTCGACGGACGCGCGGTCGGCATCATCCTCGGCCTCCCGCGGGACATCCCCGTCCTGTTGCTCCTGACCGGCGACCGCCTCGTAACCCAACCCGTCGACATCAATGGCTGCGCCAATGGCGAGCACAGCATCCTCGACCCGGCGGACATCGCCACGGTGTCGATTCGCAGCGTGAAGCCCGACGGCACCGTCCGCCAGATCAATGCCTACGACGACGTGATCACCATTGCATCGGTCGACGGTTCCCACACCCGGCTCCGCCTCCCCTACGGCACCCGTGGCGTCGGCACCACCACCGGCGGACCCGACGTGATACGCCACTGGCTCCGAGCCAGTGCGGGCATTGCTCCCTGACCGTCGCCGACGTACATTTTCGTCGATGTCCAAAGGTGCGTCCCCCGTCAAGATCACTGCTGCGAACGTCGAGGCCGCCATTGCGCTCGCGGACCCGATCCTCGAGTCGGAATCGTCGTCGTACAAGGTGACGTCGCTCGGGTTCTCCGCCAAGGAACCTTCACGTTTCGCCAAGATGTTCAACAGCGGCGATGGCATCACGGTGACCGTCGGTCCATCTCCGGTCGAGGGGGGTGCGTTCCTGTGGTCAACGCAGGTCCGATTCCCGAGAGGCACCGACTTCGAGCGCGAGTTCGCCCGCGTTGGCCTGGACTGGCCGGTGTGGTGGGCGATCCCCGACATGACCCACCTCATCGAAAAGGCCCGTCTCCTCGAATTCATCGGCTTCGCCTGGCCCGAACT
>JBGTCW010000020.1:0-3957 GCA_041748635.1 Ilumatobacteraceae bacterium
TTCCGGTCCCGGGCCGCGGTCATCCGCTGACGATTCGGCGGTCCTACGACCGCTCACGCCCGAATGGGGTTCCGTTCGCGACGTCAGGCGAGTCACGCCTCGTCGACCTCACCTGCTCGGCTCGAGCTTCGAGCTCGCCGACGATCTCCTCGAGGCTCTCGTGAACAAGGCCGGGATGGGCCAGCTCCTCGGCGGCGCGTGTCCGCTTGATGAGCATCACCTTGCGGACGACGAGCGTGACAATGAGCACGCCGCCGGCTGCCACGACGACGGTCTGGAATGGCTCGGTGTAGTCGAGGATGCGTTCCCACTGCTCGGCGAGCGCGTAGCCGGCGGTGACCAGGATCGTGTTCCAGACGAGGCTGCCGACGAGCGTGCAGATCGTGAACGCGACGAGCGGCATGCGACGGAAGCCAGCGGGGATCGAGATCAGCGAGCGGATGAGCGGCACACAACGGCACACCAGCACCGCGGAGCGGGATCGACGGTCGAACCACGCCTCGGCGCGATCGAGGTCGGTTTCGCCGAAGCCGATCCAGCTGCCGTACCGGATGACGATGGCCCGCAGACGAACGGGGCCGACCGCCGCGGCGAGCCCGTACAGGATCCAGGCACCGACGATCGATCCGATGGTGGCTGCGATGACCATGCCGACCACCCACGCATCGCCCCGCGCGGCGCTGTAGCCGGCGAGGCCGAGCACGACCTCGGACGGGATCGGTGGGAAGACGTTCTCGATGGCGACGAGCAGTGCAACGCCGAGGTAGCCGAGGCGCTCGACGACGTCGGTCGCCCACTCGGTCAGGTTCTCGAGCATCGACGTTCTCCGTTCATCGGTTCACCGAACTGCTGATCAGATTTCGACATGGGTGCCGACTTCGAAGACTTGATCGGCAGGGAGCCTGAAGAAGCGACTGGCGTTCGCAGCACCTCGGTTGAGCAGGACGAAGAGCTCCTCGCGCCACGGGTGCATGCCCGGCACCTTGCCGGAGGAGACAGATTCGCGGCCGAGGAAATAGGTCGGTTGGTCGCCGTCGACACCGATGAGCGTGCTTGCGGTCAGGGCACCGGGTATGTCGGGTTCCTCGGTGAAGCCGTAGTCGATCCGCACTTGCGTGATGCCGTGACCCAGGTTCGTGACGGTGGTCCGTGAAGTGTCGTCGAGGCGGGGAACGTCGGTGGTGTGGACCGACACGAGGAGCACGGTGTCGTGCAGGACGCGGTTGTGGCGGAGATTCGACATGAGCGCCGGTGGTGCAGCGCCCTCGTCCTTGAAGAGATAGACGGCAACGCCGGGCACGCGTGCAACGTGGGCGGCGAGAGCTTCGTCGACGACGTCGAGCATGGGTCGTTCGCCGCGCCGGATCCGGGCCGCAACGAGCTGGCGGCCCTTGCGCCAGGTGGTCATCTGGATCACGAGTCCGAACCCGACGAGCAGCGGGAACCATCCGCCGGTGGGGATCTTGGGCAGGTTCGCGGCCAGGAAGGCGACATCGACGACCAGGAACGGAGCGAGCACGAGGAGCGCCTTGGGCACCGACCAGTGCCATTTGTCGCGTACGAATCGGTAGAAGATGAGCGTGGTGATCAGCATCGTGGTGGTGACCGCGATGCCGTACGCCGACGCCAACGCCGTCGAACTCCGGAACGTCACGACGAGGCCGATGCATCCGATCATCAGCATCCAGTTCACGAGCGGTACGTAGACCTGTCCGATGTGCTTGTCGGAGGTGTGTGTGATCGCAAGCCGCGGGAAGTAATCGAGCTGCACCGCTTGCACGGTCAGTGAGAACGCGCCCGAGATCAGCGCCTGCGACGCGATCACGGTCGCCATGGTCGCCAAGATGGCAAGCGGGACGATGCCCCAATCGGGCACCATCGCGTAGAACGGCTTCAGGTCTCCGATCTCGGCGGCGGGACGCGATGCGAGGAGGGCTGCTTGGCCGAAGTAGTTGAACAGCAGACCTGGTAGGACCAGCCCGTACCACGCCCACTGGATCGGGACTCGTCCGAAGTGGCCCATGTCGGCATAGAGCGCCTCGCCGCCGGTGACCACCAAGAAGATCGACCCGAGCGCGATGAACGCCTTCCACGGGTGCTCCACGAACAGGTCGATCGCGTAGGTGGGCGAGATGGCGCGGAGCACGTCGGGATGCTGGCGGATCTGGTTGGCACCGAGTACGCCGAGCACCGTGAACCACACCGTCATCACTGGACTGAACACCTTCGCAATCCCCGCCGTGCCGCTTCGCTGCACCGCGAACAGCGCGACGAGGATCACGATCGAGATCGGGATGACCCAATCAGCGAACGCCGGTGTGGCGACCTCGAAGCCCTCGACCGCTGCGAGCACGGAGATCGCCGGGGTGATGAGTCCGTCGCCGTAGAGCAGCGCCGTGCCGAACACGCCCAAGGTCACCACACCGGCCGTGATCCTCGACACCGCCTGACCTCCGGGCGGGATGACCAGGGAGGTGAGTGCCAGGATCCCACCCTCGCCGTGGTTGTCCGCTCGCATCACCACGAACAGGTACTTCACGGAGATGACGATCGTCAGTGCCCAGAACGCCACCGACGCCGCCCCGTACGCAGTGGTCGTCGACACTTCGAGTTCGGCGTGGTGGAACGTCTCGCGGAACGCGTAGATCGGGCTCGTGCCGATGTCGCCGAAGACGATGCCCAACGTCCCGAACGCGAGCATCCCGGTTCGCGCACGGTGTGGCGAGCTACCGGTCATCGGCCATCGCACCGATGCGGTGGGGCGATGGACCGGCTTCGAGAGCCGCGAACGTTGAACTGTGGCACGTGATCCTCCTGCGTCGGTCCGGGCCGGCTGACGCCGCTCCGGATCACCACACGGACACCTGCCCGTGCCCCACGCGGTTCCAGCCCCGCTACGTGAGTATCAGCACGCTACCCCTGCGCCCGTCGCATCCAGCTCGCACCGAGGTTGCGTTGTAGCGTTCGGGAACTCACGTAGCGGGGCTGGATCCGCGTGAGGCGCGGCTGAGGCCGTGTGGCAGCGACATCGGCACTCGCCGGTGCTGACCGAGCAGGGAGACCGACGTGTATCCATCGTTCGTTGCGTCAGACGACGCCAACCGACCGTTCGAGTTGGATGGATCGATCCAATGACGGTGGTCACGCTGGGTCAGCGTGTCGGCCGTGCGCAGCGGAGCGTCCGACATCGCCATCGGCAACGTCGTCGGCAGCAACATCTTCAACATCCTGCTGATCCTCGGCGTGTGCGCACTCGTCGTCCCGCTGGTGATCGCATGGCGTCTGGTGCGCCTCGAGGTGCCGTTGCTGATCGGCATCTCGATGCTGCTGTGGGTGTTCGTCCGCGACGGTGAAATCGCCCGTTGGGAAGCCGCGATTCTGTTCGCAGGTGTCGTTGGCTACACGGTCTGGGCCATCCGGGCGAGCCGGAAGGAGAGCTCCGCTGCACAGGAGATGTCGGCGCCCGGAGCCGAGCCACCCCCCTCATGCACCGATATGAAGGCTTGGGCTTCATCGTTGCGTACCTGATCTACGTCGCCTATCTCATCTGGAACTCGAGCGACAGCGGCGCCCCGGGTTGGTACGCCGACGTCGTCTGGTTCCTCGTGGTGCCGCCGGCAGTCGTGACCGTCTTGGCCACTGCATGGCGAGACCGCCACCGCCCCATTCCCGACGAGGCGCTGGGCTGAATCCTGCCGACGTGCCCCTCGCGCCCTACGCCCTCGAGGGACGCAGGCCGAGGCTGCTCTCGTCGAACTGGCCCGGACCGACCTGCCCGGCTCGTCGAGTCCATACCATGTCGACATGGTCGACCCGGTGAACCTCGATGGGGCATTCGAGCGGTTCCAAGAACCGTGGGCACCCCGCGTGGTTGCCCGAATCAATGACTACGAGGTTCGCATCGCGAAGGTCGAAGGGGATCACGCGTGGCACTCACACAGTGACACCGATGAGTTC
>JBGTCW010000021.1:0-3313 GCA_041748635.1 Ilumatobacteraceae bacterium
CGACATGTCGTCGATCACGAGCACATCGGCAGTGGGGACTGCTGCTCGGATCTGATCGAGCACCGATGCGATGTTGGCCGCCTCGTTGTGGGTCGGCACCGTGATGAGTGTGCGCACGAGCAGCGGACCCTACTTCGTGCGCTCGACGCCGTTGGGCATCACCGCCACCGTGGTGACCGCGGCGACGCACAACCAGACCAGGGGAGCCGTCCAGGTGAAGCGGCTCGGCCAGTCGGGGCCCGGCGGGTAGTCGTAGCGCCATTCGAGCGCGATGATCGCTCCGGCCACCACAGAGCCGACCACGAACACCAAGACGACAGGGATCCACGGTCGAGCGGGAGCGAGCAGCAGCGCGAGCGCGGCACCGACAGCGGGGATGGGGCCAGCGAGAAACGCAACCACGCCGACCCATGCCGCTGCGAAGATCCAACTCCTGCGCCAGATGGGCGGGCGTCCACTCGGGGGCGCGCAGTGCAATGCGGTTGCGACCGAGTCACGTCTCGTGAACAGGAGCAGCGCGATCACCCCCAGGCCAGCGACCAGCGAGAACCACAACGCAAGGTTGACCGTGCGCTGCGGCGTCCAATCGAGGACCACGGAGCGAGGGTTCTCCGACGCGGGAAGGAGCCAACCGTTTGCGTACCCGTTGATCAGCACGGGCGGCCCGAGTGACTGGCCGTCGACGGTAGCCGTCCACCCGGCGTTCCAGCTCTGCGACAGCACGAGCCACGACGGAGCGTCGGACGCGTCGACGCCGATTTCGAGACGAGTGTCAGCGAGCGAGTCGATCGCGATCGCAGGCGGCTCTTCCTGCGGATCCGCAGGCGACACCGCAGCAGCGTCGAGCAGGAGCCGGTCGAGGTCGAAGCCCGTCATCGCGCCGGGCGTGGCCCGCAGGCGGTGCGTGCCCTGGGCCAACTCGATCGGCGGCCCGCAGCTCTCGACGGCGAGTTCCCCGCGATCGATCGCTTGACCGTGCGTCCCGACGATCCGCACCGAGATCGCAACGTCGTCGATCGTGAGGAGATCGGTGCGGCAGGTCGCATCGAGGTCGGCGTCGCGATCGAAGGAGATCTCGGCGTCGTCTCCGAAACGGATGTCGCTGATGCCGATCGGCAGCACGGTGGGAAGCCGAGAGAAGTACTCAGGAGTTGTGCGCTCGTCGACGGCGGTCACCGTGATCGTCGAGACGCCCGAGCGGTAGCCGGTGATGTCGATCTCCGCCGACGCGCGACCGTCGATGGGCGGCGTGGGCGGCACGGCCAGGATGCGAACCGTGCCATCGTCACTGGTCACTGCAATCTCGGCCGGGATCGAATGGCGGCTGTCGTCGAGCCACGACAGCGTGAGCACGTCGGTGGCCACCGACGCCGAGTGTTCGATCGTCACGGACGCGTTGGTGACGTCGTTGAACGGCGTCTGCCAGACCGTGGCCGGGTCGTCGTCGAACGCCGACGCTCCGCGCGACGCCGGGCTCCCACGTAGTCGGCGATCCGCAACGACGAGCGCATCGTCGCCGAACACACCCGACAGCAGTTCCTCGCTGGCGTCGGACGCAAGCCGTGATTCGCCGGACAACCTGAACATCCGATCGGCCGGTACGACGAACTCGCGCACGAGGGTCACCCCCTCGGGAGTCTCGTTCGGTGTCGCCGGATCGATTCGCTGACGCGTGAACATGTACGTGAGTCGATCATCGCCGAGGGCGTCGGTGTCGACGATGCCGAACGCCTCGAGGCTCGGCACCCGCACGATCCGATCGTCTCGGACCCCGGGGATCGTGACCTCGGCGAGACCGACACCGGGCCACGCGCTGTAGTCGGCGAGTTCGCCGACGTTGTCGCGCCGCACCTCGATCCGCAGCGTCTGGAACGAGTCGCTCGGGAGTTCGATCGTCTGGCCGGGCACGCTGCGCGAGGTCTCGTCGAGGACCACGTCCACGGTCGTCTCGGTGTCGAGGTCGGCGTCGAGCGTGAGCCGCGCGTCGACGATGTACCGGTTGGTCGCACCGGTGATCGGCTGCAGCAGCGAGATCGTCGGGGTGCTGGCGCGTTCGTTCAGGTCGACCTCCCAACGCAGCCCCGTGGTCGGTCCGAACGCTCCGGCCCGCCACGCGGTGTTGGGATCTCCGTCGATCGCGAACGCGGGCGCGTCGCCGGTGGTGAACGCCACCCGGTTGCCGTAGTAGCTCGCTCGGACGTCGGCGACGTCACCGGCGTGCACGGCCACGGTCTGACGCGTCGCCTGATCGGTGCCGTGCTCGTCGTCGGACAGGAAGATGTCGAGCTGCTGGTTGCCCGGATCGGGGTCGAGCCACATCGAGCCGTCGACCGTCTCGAGCGCACCGAGATTGGCGCTGACCGTCGACCAGTGTCGCGCCTGACGTCGGTTCGTGTCGCTGACCACCCACCACGGTTCCTCCCCAAGCATCGAGGCGTCGAAGTCGTCGGTGAGCGCCAAGTCGTCGAGCGTGGCGGCGAACAGCACGGGACGATCAGGTTCGAGCATCTCCGCACCGGCGAGATCGACGATCCCTTCGGCACTGCCGACCAGCACGAGCGGCGACGTCGCCGGGACGGTGCGAGCGAGCGGAGACGGGCGGAGATCGAACGCGGCCACGACGGGGAACCGTTCCGCCAGATCGACCTCGGCCAGCGTGCGTTCGTCGATCAGCGGGATCTCGGTCTCGTCGCTGATGATGGGCCCGGCGTAGTCGGCATCGCCGAGGGCACCGGTCACGTCGGGCCAGAGCGCACCGGGTCGGGCCAGGAGATACCGCTCGTGCTCGAGGTCGTTGCGGGTGACGATGGTGTCGACGCCGAGCAGTTGCGCGATCGGCTCGATCGTCTCGGGTTCGAACCACCCCTCGGGCAGTCGCCGCTCGAACGCGTTGAGCAGGTCGGCCGTGGCGACACCTCCCTGCAGGACGATCTCGCGCGCAACATAGGGCCGGTCGATGAGGCCGGGGAGTGCTGGGTCGACCGTCGCTCCCCAGCGATAGTTGGCGAAGTCGGCCGCTGGGATCTCCCAGACCCGACCCGAGCCGTCCTCGCTCGGGTTCGCGTCGAGCCAGTCGGCCAGTTCGGTGACGTGGTCGGGCAGGCGCTCGTCGCGCTGCAGCGACGACGACAACGCACTCGACGTGAACCACGGGAAGAACTGCAAGGCGACGAGCGTCACCATCACCGCCGGCACCACGAGCGATTGGGCGATCCGCGTCGTAGCCGGGCGAGGGTCCGACCGTTCGGCTCGCCGTCGACCGGCCCAGGCTCGCAACCACTCGGAGCTCGCGGCGAGCCCGAAGGCGAGCGCG
>JBGTCW010000022.1:0-7914 GCA_041748635.1 Ilumatobacteraceae bacterium
GTCCATCAGCCGTTCGAGCGCGCCGACGAACGGCGATGAGTCGGCGGGTGCGCTGCCGGCCGCAGCGCGCTCCTTGAGATCGGCTCCGGCGCAGAACGCCGGGCCGCGATGGGTGAGCACGATTGCCCGCACGTCGGCAGCTTCGGCCTCGTCGAGGGCCCGATGCAGGTCGGCGAGCAGTTGGCGCGAGAGGGCGTTGCGGTTGTGTTGCGAGTCGAGCGTGATCGTGGCGATCCCGTCGATCACTCGGGACTCGACCACGCGCTCCTCGCCGTGTGGATCGTCAGCGGTCATGGTCGCCGACCGTAGCGATCGATGGGCGGTCGGGCACCAGTGCGATGCGTCCGACGGCCCGTCGAGTCGGCACTCGCTACAGTCGACGTCGTGAACGACGACATGCTCAGCAAGGTTCGGACCGGTCAGGGCTTCATCGCCGCACTCGATCAGAGCGGCGGCAGTACGCCGAAAGCGCTGCAGTTGTACGGCGTCGGCGACGACGCCTGGTCGAGCGAGGAGGAGATGTTCGACCTGATGCACGCGATGCGCACCCGGATCGTCACGTCATCGGCGTTCACCGGAGAGCGGGTGCTCGGAGCGATCCTGTTCGAACAGACGATGGATCGCCAGATCGAGGGCATCGGTTCGGCCGAGTACCTCTGGAACCGTAAGCAGGTCGTGCCGTTCCTCAAGGTCGACAAGGGCCTCGCCGACCTCGCCGACGGCGCCCAGATCATGAAGCCGATCCCCGGTCTGCGCGAGCTGTGCGACCGAGCGGTGGGCCTCGGCGTGTTCGGCACGAAGATGCGATCCGTCGTGCAGCTGGCGAACGAGGCGGGGGTGAACGCCGTCGTCGATCAGCAGTTCGAGGTGGCGAAGGAGATCCTCGCGGCTGGACTCGTTCCGATCATCGAGCCCGAGGTCGACATCCACAGCCCCGAGAAGGAGGCTGCGGAGGAGTTGCTGCGCGATCGCATTGCCGTGCAGCTCGACGATCTCTCCGACGACCAGCCCGTCATGCTGAAGCTCTCGATCCCGAGCGTCGACGACTTCTATGCGCCGCTCATCGCACATCCGAAGGTCCTGCGTGTCGTCGCGCTGTCTGGCGGCTATCCGCGCGACGACGCGAACGAGCGACTCTCGCGCCAGCACGGCATGATCGCCAGCTTCTCGCGGGCGCTGACCGAGGGCCTCAGCGCCGACCAGAGCGACGACGACTTCGACGCCACCCTCGGTACCACCATCGACGGCATCTTCGCCGCCTCGATCACCTGATTACATCAGGGGTCAGACCCGCGATGTAATCGCGATGTCGCGGAGGAAGGCTTCCGCCTCGGCGCGGTCCTTGGTGCGCTTCATCGGCGGCAACGCCTTGATGATGTCCCAGCGATAGCGGGCGGTGCCGAGCCGCGGGTCCATCACCGCAACGACGCCCCGGTCGGTCGCGGAGCGGATCAGGCGCCCGCACGCCTGCGCCAGCATCATGGACGCCCGCGGGATGTCGATCTCGGAGAAGGCGGTCGGACCGAGCTGCTCGCGGCGGGCACTGAGGAGCGGATCGTCCGGTCGGGGGAACGGGATCCGGTCGATCACCACGAGCGACAGCGTCTGGCCCGGCACGTCGACCCCCTGGAACAGCCCGGCAGTGGCGAACAGGCAGGTCTCCTCGCTGTCGGCGAACGCCTTGATCAGCGCCGGCTTGGGGAGATCGCGCTGGGTCAGGATCGGCAGGTCGATCCGTGCTCGAAGCGCCTCGGCGGCCTCGTCCATCGAACGCCAACTGGTGAACAGCGCCAGCGTGCGCCCGCCCGCTGCGGTGATCAGCGCCTCCAACTCGTCGTGCACCGCCGCCCGGAAGCCGTCGGAGTTCGGGTTCGGGAGGTGCATCGCGCAGTAGAGCATCGAGTGGTGCTCGTAGTCGAACGGACTTCCGACATCGGCGACGTCGACGTTCTCGGCTGCGATGCCGACCCGATCGGCGAGCGACGACGGGATCGTGGCGCTCGTGAGGATCGCCGTGCGCTGTGACCACACGCCCTCGACCATCGCGGGACCGACGTCGAGCGGCGCGACCTCGAGGCGCGGGGCGTCGCGCGATCCGGACACGAACGCGACGTACCCCTCTCGACCTTCGATGGCGATGTCGAGCTGCTCGATGGCCCGACCCGTCATCGTCTGAGCGCGCAGTCGGCGTTGCTTGGCGTCCTCGTTCTTGGTCTCGATGGCGACCAGCGTCTCGTTGGCGCGACCGAGTCGAAGGCGCGCATCGGTGAGCACCTCCTGCACCGAGTCCGGCAGCGGTGTCGACAGGCGGTCGCCGACGTGGGGGACCAGCGCGTCACGCAGTGCTTCAGCGATCTCGGCGATCGATCCGATCAGCTTCGGGTCGTCGATGATCCGACGGACGATTCCCGACAGCGCCGTGAAGCGACCTGGGGCGATCTCGACGCCAACGGTGTCGCTCATGATGTCCTCGAGGACGTGTGCCTCGTCGAAGACCACGACATCGTGCTCGGGCAGGATCGCTCCGCCGCTCGCCACGTTGAGCCCGTACAGGTGAGTGTTGACCACGATCACGTCGGCGGCCGCGGCCCGGCGTCGGGCCTGTTCGGCGAAACAGGGGTCGCCGAGCGGGCAGCGATCGGCACCCGGACACTCGTCGCTGCCGACGCTGACCGCTCGCCAGGCGTTGTCGGACGGCGTCCAGTCGAGCTCGGCCATGTCGCCGGTCGATGTGGTGCCCGACCACTCGGCGAGGCGCTTGATCTCGACCTTGGTCGTCAGCGCCATCGACTCGAGTTCCAGCTGGCCCTGGTCGTCGGCGCTCATCTCGCGGAGACGTTGGAGGCACACGTAGTTCGAGCGGCCCTTCAGGATGGCCCAGTCGAAGTCCCGACCGATGTGCTCCGCGAGGAATGGCAGATCCTTGTTCGCGAGCTGATCCTGCAGGGCCTTGGTCGCGGTGGCCACGACGACGGTCGCATCGGCCCCGATCGCCGGGACGAGGTAGGCAAGCGTTTTGCCGGTGCCCGTTCCCGCCTGGACCACGAGATGTCGTTTGGTTGCAATTGCGTTTGCCACCATCTCGGCCATCTGCTGCTGGCCCGGCCGGTCCTCGCGGCCCGGCAGTCCCGCTGTGACCTGCCCGAGCACCGCAGCAACGTCAGCGGCAGTCGCATCCGGGTCCATGGCGTCGAGTGTGGCAGGCAGCGGCGTGGGATCCCGACATCGCTTGCCGAGCATTCGCTATCGTCCACGAGTGGAGCACGTCGGATCAGACCGTCGTCGGGGAGGATGACGTGAAGCAACTTCGCCGACGGCTCCGGTACCGCTTCGACAACGTACTGTCTCGTGGCACGTGGGCAGTGCTGTTGTGGCTGGGCGCGGCCACCGTCCTGACCTTGCTGTTCAGCTCGCTCCTGCTCGCGATCTTCAACGTGCAGCTCGGTGGGAGCCAGGACGGTTCCTGGCTCGAGGACTTCTGGCAGAGCACGATGCGCATCCTCGACCCTGGGACGATGTCGGGCGACGTCGGATGGGGTCGACGGCTGCTGGCCCTGCTCGTGACGCTCTTCGGCGTGCTCATCGCAGGAACCCTGATCGGCATCATCGCCGCCGGCGTCGAGCATCGCCTCGAGGTGATGCAGCGTGGCCGGAGCGCGGTCGTGGAATCGGACCACGTGCTCATTCTCGGAGCGTCTCCACGACTGGCGGTGGTCGTCGAGCAGCTGGCGCTCGCCGGACGATCCCGACGGACCAACGTCATCGTCATCCTGGCGGATCGTGAGCCCAGCGAGCTGAGCCACGAGATTCGCAGCGCCACCTCCGATTTGCACGGTGCGCGCCTGGTGATCCGTTGGGGTGACCCAACCCGCCCGAGTGACCTCGACATCGTTGCGCCACGAGCCGCCAGATCGATCATCGTGTTGGCCGGCGGCGATGATGGCGACGACGGAGTGGTCAAGGTCGTGCTGGCGGTGGCCGCGGCGACAGGCGGTTCCGCGACGGTGCCAATGGTGGTCGAGATCACCGATCCGCAGGTGGCGGAGGGCTTGGTCCACGCGTTCGGCAGCGCATTGCACCCGATCATCGCTGATCAAGCGATCGCCCGCGTGGCGGCCTTTGCGATGCGGGGACCCGGGTTGATCCAGATCATTCGCGAGCTGCTCGACTTCAGGGGTGCTCACGTCCACGTGCGGTCGGTGCCCGAACTGGGCGGCCGGACATTCGGTGACATCGCCCTCGGGTACGAGAACGCGAGGCCGATCGGCGCCATGTCAGCCGACGGAACCGTCGCGCTGGCCCCGCCCCAGGACATGGTGTTCGACGGGCAGCAGCGGCGGCTCGTGTACATCGCCGACGACGACTCGGCGCTCACGACGACGTCCGTGTCGCTGACGAATGCGGCCGATGCTCGGCCTGCGCTCGCTCGGTCCGGCATTCGGGAACCGCACGTCCAGCACGTGCTCATCGTGGGGTGGAATTCGCTCGCCGGCCAGCTCCTCGCGCAGCTCGACAACGACGCCGCACCCGGCTCGACCGTCAACATCGTGTACGACCCGCTCCTGCTCGACGGCGACATCGACGTCTCGTTCTGTCAGCGCGTGTCGGCGACGCTGACCGCCCGCAGCTCTCGCACCGTGTCCCTCGATCACGATCACCGAGAACCCGAATCGTTGACGTCGATCCTGCTCATCTCCTACCGGCATTCGCTGAGCCGGGCCGAAGCGGACGGCCGGACGCTGCTCAACCTGATGGTCGTTCGACGGGAACTCGAGGATCGGGCCATCTCGCCGAACGTGGTGGTCGAGTTGCTCGACACCGACAATGTCGACCTCGCCCCGATGGTGGGTGCCGACGACTTCGTGGTGAGCGAGGCCATCGTCAGCTCGATGATCGCCCAACTCGCCGAGGAGCCGGCACGCCGAGCGGTCCTCCTCGAGCTGTACGCGGGCAACGGGCCACGCATCGGCACGGTCGACGTCGCTGAGCTCGACATCACAGGAGCAGCATCGTTCCAGGAGATTGCGACCCGGGCATACGCTGTCGGCCTGGTCGCCATCGGCTGGACTGCGTCGCCCGACCGTCCGGGCGGTGTCACGCTCAATCCGCGAGCAAGCGATCGATTCGAGCTGGAGTCAGGAGACCGGATCGTGGTGATCGGATGACCAGCGAGCACTCGATCAGCGAGCGAGCGCCAACGCGGCGTCGAGTTCGCGCTCGTCGAAGTCTGGCCACGGCGCTTCGGTGAAGTAGATCGCCGCGCCGGCTGCTTGCCAGAGCAGGAAGTTCGACACGCGCAGTTCGCCGCTCGTTCGCACGAGCACATCGACCGGTGGTAGCTCGGGCAGGTAGAGGTGCTCGCCGATCGTGTCGACGGTGATGCCCTCTGGGGTCCGGCGCGCCGCCTCGACCGCCGTTACGAGTTCTGAACGTCCGCCGTAGTCGAACGCGATCGTGAGGACCATGCCGGTGTTCTGCGCCGTGTCGGCGATGGCCTTGCGGATGGCGCGCTGGACGTAGCGAGGGGTGCGCGCCGCCGGGGAATCGAAGGGGCGTCCGATCCACTGCACCCGCACGTTCAGTTCGTTGAGTTCGGCGACGCGTCCGAAGAGCTTCTCGTGCAGGCCGAGGATGTGTCGCACCTCGGGCCGCGGTCGTTGCCAGTTCTCGGTGGAGAACCCGAACACCGTCAACCAGCCGATGTTGCGCTGCACGGCGACGCGCACCAGACGCGCCAAGTTCTCTTCGCCCTCGGTGTGGCCTTCGGTGCGCGGGAGGCCCCGTCGACCGGCCCAGCGGCCGTTGCCGTCCATGATGCAGGCCACGTGCAGAGGTGTTCCACCGTCGGTCGATGGCTCGGATCGTTCGGGCGGCACGAGGTCCCACGTTAGCCAGCCAGCATCGGCGGGCTGTGGCGTGGAACAATGGGGGCGTGGCAGCGTCGTTCACGAGTACCCGGCTGACATCGAGCTCCAGTGGATCGGTGTCGACACATGCTGCCCGCGCGGGTGATCCGACCCGTCAGCTCCTCCGTCACATCATGGTCGTCGGTGGCACGCTGCGCGACTGGGTCGAGCTCGGCGACGATCGATGGGATGATCGAGTCGAACGTCTCGGCGCGATCGCCGATCAGGCGGGGGCATCGTTCCTGACGCTGCGGGCGTTCGAGCCGGGAGTTGGTGCCGTCGAGCTCGAGTGGTGGCAACGGATCGTCGGGTCGTGCCACGTGATCGTCGACCCGTGCGGCGACGGTCGCCAACGCTTCGCCGAGGCAATGCAGCGGTTACATCCGGACGAACCGGTGAACGAGGCCACCGTGGCCGAGGCGCTCTATGCGCCGGCCGACTGTGAACCGGACCTGATCGTGGTGCTCGGCGAGTCGACTCGACTGCCGCCGTCGTTGGTGTGGGAGTTGGCGTACGGCGAACTGGTCTTCCACCCGATGGCCTGGCACGAACTGTCACCTGATCATCTGCTCGAGGCCATTGCCGACTTCGCTCGCCGCCAGCGCCGCTTCGGCGGCCTCGACGACGACGCCTGAGAGATGTCACCCCGACCGTGAGTGAGCTGTACCGAGACACGGGCGTCGTGTTACGCACGTACAAGTTGCGCGAGTCGGATCGCATCGTCGTGTTCCACACCGCCGAGAACGGCAAGGTCCGCGCCGTCGCCAAAGGTGTTCGCAAGACCAAGTCGAAGTTCGGCGCCCGCCTCGAACCGATGAGTCACGTGCGGCTACTGCTGTATCGCGGTCGCGAGCTCGACATCGTCAGCCAGGCCGAGGCGGTGGAGCCGTTGTCGCCGATGCTCTCGTCGCTCGACCGGGCCTCGCAGGGCCTGGCCGCGATCGAGGCGGTCGATCAACTCTCGCTCGAACGTGAACCGAATCCGGCGCTGTATCGGATGGTGGTCGGCGTGCTTCGCACGATCGCCACGACACCGTCGCCGCTCAACGTCGCATCGTTCTACTGGAAGCTGCTCGCCAACGAAGGCATGCGACCCGAACTCGACCGGTGTGTGCGCTGCGGGGACTGCGAACCGGCGGTGCAGTTGGTGGCGTTCGACCTCAACGAAGGTGGCGTTCTGTGTCGATCGTGCCGATCCGGCCAGTCGATCAGCCCTGGTGCACTGGTCATCCTGCGCGAGATCCTCGGCGGCCAGCTGGTGCAGGCACTCGCCCGCGACGAGTCGCCGATCACGCACGAGGTGTCATCGCTGGCCACCCGCGCCCTCGAGTTCCACATCGAGCGTCGCCTCAAGGCCGTGGCCATGTTCGAGACCCACTAACGCAGGCTGTAACCCCGTTCGGGTTGCACTTCGGACGGACCGGGTCATCCGAACTGTCACGCGAACGGAAAAGGGGGGTGGGTAGCCTGGCGGCCCTATGGCTGCCACCGACCTCGAACAGATCGTCGGCCTCTGCAAGCGCAGAGGCTTCGTCTATCAGTCGGCGGAGATCTACGGTGGCTTTCGCTCGACGTACGACTACGGACCGCTCGGGTCGCTGATGCTGCGCAATGTCAAAGAGGCGTGGATCCGTTCGATCGTGCAACAGCGCGACGACGTCGTGCTGATCGACGCGGCGATCCTCAGCCCGCCGCAGGTGTGGCAGGCCTCCGGTCACCTGGCGAACTTCACCGACCCGCTCGTCGACTGCACGAACTGCAAGCAGCGTTTCCGCCTCGACAAGCTCGACGATCCGGACATCTGCCCGAACTGCGACGCGAAGCGCAGCTTCACCGAGGCTCGCGAGTTCAACCTGATGTTCAAGACCCAGGCGGGTCCGGTCGAGGGCACCGGCGCAGACGCCTACCTGCGACCCGAGACGGCGCAGGGCATGTTCACCAACTTCGCGCAGGTGCTCCAGACATCGCGCAAGAAGCCGCCGTTCGGCATCGCCCAGGTCGGCAAGAG
>JBGTCW010000023.1:0-10878 GCA_041748635.1 Ilumatobacteraceae bacterium
AGGATCACCGCATCGACCTCCGGACGTCCGGTGCACGCCTCGACGACGATGTCGATCACCCGGAACAGCGCTTCGGTGTCGTGGGTGTCGGTGACGACCATCACCGAGCAGCCGCATCGATCTGCGTCGAGCAGCACGACGATCGTGTCGTGGCCATAGGGCGCGCCGAGCGCCAGCACGGCGAGTGCGTCGGCTTCGCACTCGATCGGGTCGATGCCGGCACGCGGCACCGGGTGGAGTGAACGGTTACGAGACACGGTGTCTCCTTCGGTCGAGGTGATCATCGAAGGAGGGAGTCGGTGTAGTGAACGCTATCGGGAGACGCTGCGACAGGCGGGGCCGCAATCGATGAGAGCGGTGTTCCAATCAGGTCGTAACCTCGACCGCATGGCCAGCAACACCGCCGTCGCGACGATCTTCCACAATGCGCATTGAAACTCGTCGGTCAATGCCGTGCGCATTGCTGAGGAGCTCGGCGTCGAGGTCGACATCGTGAACTACATCAAGACCCCACCCGACGCCGACACGCTGCGGTCGATCATCGCCAAGCTCGAAGACGAGCCCACCGCGTTGGTCCGACGCGACAGCATGTGGAAGAAGCTGGGTCTCGCCGATGCCGACGCGGCAACCGACGATCAGATCGTGGCGCTGCTCGTCAAGCACAAGCAACTGCTGCAGCGCCCCGTCGTGGTCACCGACGAGCGGGCGATCATCGGACGACCGAAGGAAAGAGTGGCCGAGCTGCTCGCGCCGCTCGTCGGGAACGATGCCGGCTGAGTGAGTGCTGACACCGACACGCTGAACGAGGTCCCCACACGGGGAGCCGATGTGCAGGATCCACCGTCGCGCTGGAAGCTGTTGTCGACGACGTTGCGCGCCCAGCGCAAGAACCTGATCATCGGTTCGCTGATCGGCCTGCTGTGGATGGTGGGCAAGGTGTCGGTGCCGCTGCTGGTGCGCTACAGCATCGACCGCGGCATCGAACAGGACGACATGCTGCTGCTGTGGGCGTCGCTGATCGCCATTGCGGGCGTGGCGGTCGGCACCTTCACGGCGCTGCGGCGCTACTACGCGTTCCGCGAGGCCCGCTGGACCGAGACACGACTTCGCGAGCAGTTGTTCAACCACATCATGTCGCTGCACATCGGCTACCACGACCGGGCACAGACCGGTCAGCTGATGAGCCGTTCGTCGAGCGATCTCAACCAGATCCAGTCGTTCGTGGTCATGATCCCGATCACGCTGTCGAACTTCTCGATGATCATCGCGGTCTCGGTGATCCTGTTCGTCACCGATTGGAAGCTTGCGCTCGTCGCGTTGGCGCCGTTGCCGTTCGTCAACATCGCTGGCCGTCGTTTCTCGCAGTCGATCCACTCGGCGGTGCTCGCCGTGCAGGCCGAGCAGGCCGAGCTGGCCACGGTCGTCGAGGAGTCGGTGGGCGGCGTGCGCGTCGTGAAGGGCTTCGGTGCGGAGGCCGTCCAGTCGAAGCGGCTGCGCACGGAAGCCGACGACATCCGCGCCGCCTCGATCGGCGCCGCCCGGATCCGCGCCAAGTTCCTGCCCGCCATCGAGCTGCTGCCACAGCTGGGCCTCATCGCCGTGCTGGCCGTAGGCGGGATGCAGGTGATCGACGGTGACCTCACCATCGGTCAGTTGGTCCAGTTCAACTTCTACGTTGCTCTGCTGGTCTCGCCGCTGCGAATGCTCGGCATGACGATCGCCTGGGCGCAACGTGCCGGTGCCGCGCTCGAGCGGGTGAACGAGATCCTGGACACCGCGCCCATCGTCGTCGATCCCGAGCGTCCGTTGTCGCTGCCCGCCGCCGAGCGTGCCGGCGTCGTCGAGTTCCGCAGCGTCCGATTCGGCTACGACCCGGAATTGCCGGTGCTGGACGGGTTCGATCTCGACCTGGCGCCAGGCCAATCGGTCGCACTGGTCGGCGCAACCGGCTCGGGCAAGTCGACCGTCGCCCGGCTGCTCGTTCGCTTCTATGACGTCGACGAGGGCCGGGTCCGCATCGACGGTGTCAACGTGCGAGATCTCACCGTCCACGACGTGCGTCGCGCGGTCGGCATCGTGTTCGAGGACACCCTGCTCTTCCACGACACGGTGGCCGCGAACATTGCGTTCGCCGAGCCCGACGCCGACCGCGAGTCGATCGAACGCGCCGCTCGACTCGCCGGCGCCCACGACTTCATCATGGGCTTGCCCGAGGCATACGACACCAAGCTCGGTGAGCGGGGATTCTCGCTGTCGGGCGGGCAGCGCCAACGCATCGCGATTGCCCGTGCCATCCTCGCCGACCCGCGAGTTCTGGTACTCGACGACGCGACGTCCGCAGTCGACCCGTCGAAGGAGCACGAGATCCGCTCGGCGATGTCGACGGTGATGGACGGACGAACCACGATCGTGATCGCTCATCGGCCCGGCACGATCGCGCTCGCCGACACCGTCGTGTTGCTCGACGGCGGCCGGGTGGTCGCCACGGGCCCGCACCAGGAACTGCTCGACCGGGAGCCGCGCTACCGCGCGGTGCTCGCCGCCATGGACGCGGCTGACGACGCCGACCGGGCTGAGCTGGACGCGGACTCCGCCACCCCGGTGGGGGGTGACTGATGCACGCGATGGGGGCCATCTCCGAGGAGGACAAACTCGACGCCGAGGAGGCGAAGAAAGTGCTTCGCCGCGCCGGTCGTATGGCGCTGCCGTTCAAGACGACGATCGCGTGGGCCTTGGGCTTCACCGCCCTGTCCACCTTGGGTGTGGTACTCGGTCCGGTGATCCTCGGCTGGGCGATCGACAACGGCATCGGGCCGAAGAACTCCGAGATCCTGCGCAATGCCGTGATCTTCTACATGGGCCTCACGGTGGTCGCGTACTTCGCTGCGCGTCAGCAGTACATCTTGATCAATCGGGCCGGAGAAGGCTTCCTGCGAGACCTACGCATCCGTGTCTTCGATCACATCCAGCGACAGTCGCTCGCCTTCTTCGATCGGAACAAGTCGGGCGTGCTCGTCGCCCGAATGACCGCCGACATCGAGTCGATGAGCGAACTCGTGCAGTGGGGCCTGCTGCAGTTCGTGTCGGCGATCCTGTTGGTGGGCTTCGCACTCGTCCTGGCATTTGTCACGTCGTGGCAGCTGGCGCTCGTCGGGTTGCTGGTGATGCCGGTCATCATCGTGGCGTCACGCAAGTTCCAGCGCGACTCGAACGCTGCGTACCTCGACGTTCGCGAGAACATCGGGCAGAACCTGTCGGCGCTCCAAGAGGGCATCGCCGGGGTCCGCGTCATCCAGGCCTACGCCCGTGAGCCCGAGCAGCAGCGCCGGTTCAAGCAGTCGAACCGCCAGCTGTACGACTCGCACGTCCACAGCGTGCGGGTGTCGACGTGGTACTTCGGCCTCGTCGAGACCGCCGGTGTCCTGGCCACTGCGTTGGTCGTCGCCGCCGGGGGCTGGCTGTACTCACGAGGCGACGTCGAGATCGGCCAGATCATCACGGTCGTGCTGTTGTACGCCCAGCTCTTCGAGCCCGTCCAGCAGCTCTCGCAGCTCTACAACACCGTGCAGTCGTCGGCGGCGTCGCTCAACAAGCTGTTCGGCATCCTCGACACCGTGCCCGACATCGAGGACGGCGAGCGTGAACTTCCCGTCTCCGGTGAGTTGGTGGTCGACCGCGTGGGATTCCGGTACCCGGAGACCGAGGCCGTGGTACTGAGCGACGTGTCGATCACCGTGGCTGACGGCGAGCGACTTGCGCTCGTCGGGCCGACCGGTGCGGGCAAGTCGACGCTTGCCAAGCTGATGGCGCGCCTCTACGACTCGACCGACGGCACGATCACCTTCGGAGGTGTCGACCTGCGCGACGCGACAATCGCCTCGTTGCGCCAGCGCGTCGTGGTCGTGCCGCAGGAGGGGTTCCTGTTCGGCGGCACGGTCGCCGACAACGTCCGCATCGCTCGTTCGGAGGCGACCGACGACGACATCCGCGCCGCGTTCGACGCCATCGGCGCGCTCGAACGGTTCGACGAGTTCCCGGAGGGCATCCACACCGAGGTGCGTGAGCGGGGATCGCGCCTGTCGGCAGGCGAGCGCCAGCTCGTGTCGCTGGCCCGCGCTGCACTGGTCGATCCGGCCGTGCTGGTGCTCGACGAGGCCACGAGCAATCTCGATCCCGGCACCGAGTTCATCGTCGAACGGGCGCTCGACTCGTTGATGCGGGGCCGCACCACCATCGTCGTGGCGCACCGCTTGTCGACGATCCAGCGCGCCGATCGCATCGGCGTGATCGACGGCGGTCGCCTCGTCGAACTCGGCAACCACGCTGAGCTGGTCGGCGCCGGCGGCCGCTACGCCGCGCTGGCTTCTGCGTGGGCGAAGAGCCAACCCGTCGCCGGCGCCTGACCGGTCCTTCGGGGTCGGGTCCGGGAGGACCGCGTTACCGGTTCGGGGTCAGGCCGGGTCGAAGACGAGGACGAACTCGACGAGACCCACGTCCTCGGTGCGCACCGAGCCGAACGACGGGTTGTCGATGCCGTAGTCCTCGAACACGACGGGGATCGACCCGAGCACGCCGATGCGGCCACCGGTGGTCTGCGCCGTCACGTCGAAGGTGACGGGATTCGTGACACCGCGCAGTGTCAACTCGCCAGTCGCTGTCGCCGTGACCTGTTCGTCGCCGACCGGGATCTCGCTGAAGTCGATCGGTTCGGTGAGGCGGAACTCGGCGGTCGGGAACTCGTCGGCGTTCATGATTCGGCCACGGAACTGCCCGTCGCGCTGAGATCGGTCGCTCGTGATGTTCTCGATTTGCACCGTGATGTCGACCACCGTCGCACTGGTGCCGTCGATCGTCAGCAACCCCTCGATCTCGTTGCTGCGTCCGACGGCGGTGGTGTTCACCCCGGCGAGCACCTCCTCGACCCGGTAACCGAACTCAGAGGCATCCGTCGGTACCCAGTCGCCGTCGAAGCTCGACGCGGGTTCAGCGGTGGAAGGCACCTCGCTGGTTGACACCTCGCTGGTGGTTCCTGGACCGGGGGTTGGTGTCGAGTCGTCGGGGGAGGGGGTGGCGGTGGTGTCTGACACCACGGTGTCAGACACCTGGGGCGCGTCGGTTGCGTTCAGGGCGTTCGAGAGATCGGTCTCATCGAGTGCGTCGGGAGCGTCGTTGATGAAGTTGGCGTAGATGAAGATGGCGCCGAAGAACAACACGACCACGGCGACTCCGCCGATGACGATCCACTTGATCCAGCGCCGGGGAGACTTCTCGCGGGGGACGTCGGTGTCGGTCACAGCGCAGATTCTGACAGACCCTTGGTCTGGGTGGATGGCGAGAGGGGTGAGAACTTCGCTAGAGGATCTGAGAGAGGAACAGCTTGGTGCGATCCTCGCTCGGGTTCTCGAAGAAGTGCTCGGGCGTGCCGACCTCGACGATCTGACCGTCGGCCATGAACACGACCCGATCGGCCACTTCGCGAGCGAACCCCATCTCGTGCGTCACGACGATCATCGTCATGCCCGAGGCTGCGAGCTCCTTCATCGTGTCGAGCACTTCGTTGATCATCTCGGGATCGAGCGCCGAGGTCGGCTCGTCGAACAGCATCACCTTCGGCTTCATCGCCAGCGACCGGGCGATCGCCACCCGCTGCTGCTGACCGCCGGAGAGCTGACCCGGATACTTGGCTGCCTGCTCGGGGATCTTGACGATCTCGAGCATCTCCATGCCCAATTCCTCGGCCGCCCGCTTCGGCAGCTTGCGCACCTTGCGAGGCGCCAATGTGACGTTGTCGAGCACGCTCAGATGCGGGAACAGGTTGAAGCTCTGGAACACCATGCCGGTCTCACGGCGAATTTCCTGGATGTTGCGGATGTCATTCGACAGCTCGGTGCCATCGACCACGATGCGTCCTGCATCGTGCTCCTCGAGCCGGTTGATGCAGCGGATCATCGTCGATTTGCCCGAGCCGGACGGCCCGATCACGACGACGACCTCCTGAGCCGCCACCTTCAGGTTGATGTCGGCGAGCGCCTGGAAGTCGCCGAAGAACTTGTCGACGTGCTCCAGCTCGATCATGGCGGTGCCCGTGCCGCGCATCTCGGTCGCGTCGGCGAACACCGCCTCCTGCGACGTCGTCGGGTCGGCCCGTTGCGGGTCGTCATGCTCGGTCATCTGTCTCCCACTCCCAATCGTCGTTCGAGTCGCTGGCTCTCGCGGCTCATCGTGAACGCCACGGTCCAGAACATCAGCGCGGCGAAGGTGATCGTCTCGCCGATCAGCCCTGCGCCACGGAACTGCTCCTGCGCGGTGATGGCGGTACTCACATTGAGTAGCTCGAACAGGCCCATCGCTATCCCCGCGAGCGTGGTGTCCTTGAACAGGCTGATCAGCTGGCCGATCTGGGCGGGGATCACGTTGCGCAGCGCCTGCGGGAGCACGATGTAGCCCGTCTGGCGTGCCGGGCTCAGCCCAACCGACTTCGCCGCTTCGATCTGCCCACGCGGCACCGACTGCAGGCCACCGCGAACGATCTCGGCCATGTACGCCGCGGTGAAGAGCGTGAACACGACGATCGCGCGAGTCGACGTGGCCGGAGCGAGGCTGTCGGGGACGAAGAAGCCGAGTGCCACGTTGGCGAGCAACAGCAGCACGAAGAGCGGTGCACCGCGAACGAGCTCGATGTAGGTGGTGCAGACCAGCCGGACCAGCGGCAGCGACGATTTGCGGCCGAGGGCGAGCAGGACACCGAGCGGGAAGCACAGCACGATCGAACACCCGGCCAGGAACAGGTTCAGCATGAACCCGCCCCAGTCGTCGAATCCGACCGCGGTGACGACGTAGAAGTACAGCGCCACCGGCACCGCACCGAGCCCAGCAAACACGACGGCCGAGCCGACCGTCGACAGCTTTCCGCGGCCGGCGAACGGCCCGACCAGTCGTCCGGCGACGGCGGCGAGGATCGCAAGGCCGACCATGATCCACGGACCCGACGTGCTCGACAGGAGTAGCAGCAGCACCACCACCACGCCAGGGAGCCACAGCCGCGCAGCGATGTCGGCGCCTCGGCTCGCCAGTGACGCGTCGTCGGAGACCCTCCCACTGCGGATCTGACGGGCGCGGATGAACCCAGCGAGGAACCCACCCCACGCAGCGAGGCCCACCACTGTCACGGCGAGACGCAGGACGTGAGCGTCGGGGAAGCGGCCGATCATCAACAGGCGCAGGTTCACCCGGATGACGTCCCAGCGCCCGGTGATGAACACGAACGACAACGTCTTGTAGAGCAGCCACACACTGAGCGCGCCGAACACGATCGTCAACACGCCGTCGAGCGGGGTGCGGAACAGGTTGCGACGTGCCCACACGAGGGCCCCCGAGCGATGTGCGGACGCCGTCATCGCTCCACCAGTGCACTGCGGCGGTTGGCGATGTTGACGATCACCGAGGTGATCAGCGAGAGGCAGATGTACAGCACCATCGTCAGGGCGAACACGGGCACCGCCGGCGAGCCGTTGCCGACAGTAGTCTGTGCCACGAGCGTGAGGTCGTAGTACCCGATCGCCGCACCCAGTGACGAGTTCTTGATCAGGTTGAGGTACTGGTTGCCGATCGGGGGGATGCCGATGCGGAACGCCTGCGGCAGGATCACGTACCACATCCGCTGGAACCCGCTCAGGGCCACCGCGTCGGCCGCCTCGCCCTGACCCTTCGGCACCGCCTGGATCGAGCCGCGGACGATCTCGGCGATGTGGCTGGCGGTGTAGATCACGAGCGCGAAGAAGAGCGCGAAGAACGAGGGATCGATGCGCATGCCGCCGATGGTCTGGCGCCCTTCCAGTCTTGGCAGTGTCCACTCGTAGCCGAGCGCGACCCACCCAATGACGAACACGACGAGGAAGGCGGCGCCGCCCCACAGCCCGGATCGAGGGAGTGCGCCGGTGCGATCCGACACCGACGACCGCCACCGCGCGACCAGCCACGCTGCGATGGCGCCGATCGCACCGAGCACGAGGAGCCCGAGGCCGGCACCGATGAACCACGGCACGGCGACGCCTCGGTTCGAGATGATCGCCAGTCCGGCGAGGTTCCAGGCGTCCTGAATCGTCGGGAAGACACCCAGCACGACCACCAGCAGGCCGGCGATGACGAACAACGCCAGCGGCACGTTTCGGACCGCTTCGACGAAGACCGTGGCGAGCTTGCTCACGATCCAGTTCCGCGACAGCCGTGCGATGCCGACCAGCGTCCCGAGGATGGTGGCGGCCACGATGCCGGCGACCGAGATGCGCAACGTGTTGAGCACACCTTGGTAGAGGGCGTCACGGACCGGCGCATTGGCCGACAACTCGTTGCCGGTGATCTGAAAGTTGGCCGGGTTGTCGAGGAACCCGAGGTCGGTCGGGATGTTCTGTTCGGCGGTGTTCTCGATGTAGTTGCCGTAGAGCCAGATCACCACGGCGACCACGAGCCCGACGACGATCAGTTGCACCGCCCACTTGAGCACCCGGACATCCCGCCAGAGCGGGACCCGGGTGCTCAAGGCACTGGTCAGCGGTACGGCGGCGAGTAGAGCAGGCCGCCGTCAGTCCACAGCGAGTTGAGGCCCCGCTCCAGTCCGAGCGGAGCGAGGTGCTCGTTGAAGATCTCGCCGTAGTTGCCGACCTGGGTCACCACTTGCAAGGCGAAGTCGGTCGGCAGCCCGAGGCCCGGGTCGAGCACGGCGGATCCTTCGTCACCTGTGACCTCGAGTCCGAGGAACTGCTGGATCGAAACGTTCTCGGTGGTCGTGAACGTGTCGACGTTCGTCGAGTCGATCCCGAACTCCTCGGCCTGGATCGTGGCCAGGATCGCCCAGTTGACCACCTGGGCCCACTGGGTGTCGCCGTCGGCCACCGCCGGTCCGAGTGGCTCCTTAGAGAAGATCTCGGGGAGGATGGTGAGCGCCTCGGGCCCGGCCGGGAACTCGCTGCGGAAGCCGGTGAGCTGGCCGATGTCCGACGACCAGGCGTCGCACTGTCCGGCGATGAACGCCTCCTGGATCAGTTCGGGACTCTCGAATGCACGAACCTCCCAGCTCAGGCCGAGACGAGCCGCCTCGTTGGCGGCGTTGCCCTCGGTGGTGGTGCCCTGGGCGACGCAGACGATCACGCCGTCGAGATCGGTGATCGATGCGAAGCCACTGTCGGCACCCACCATGATCCCCTGGCCGTCGTAGAACGTCGTCGTGAGGAACGTGGCGCCCTCGCCGCCGTCGCGGCTTGCTGTCCAGGTGGTGTTGCGAACCAGGACGTCGATCTCGCCCGACTGCAGTGCAGTGAAGCGATCGGCGGTCTCGAGGTCGACCATGTCGACCTTCTCGGCGTCGCCGAGTACGGCCGCGGCGATAACGCGACAGAAGTCGCTGTCGAAGCCGACGTGGTCACCCTCGGGCGTCAACACGGCGAATCCGGGCAACGCATCGCGAGTGCCGCAGCGCACGACGTCGTTCGCGATGACCGCGTCGAGCGTCGACTCGCTGTCCTGGACGACTTCGACGGTGTCGTCTGGCGCCGTTGTCTCCTCTGGCGCCGTTGTCTCCTCGGTGCTGTCGGTACCGTCCGGCGTAGTGTCGCCGTCGGTGCCATCGTTGTCGTCGCTCGTGCACGCTGCACCCAGCAGCGAGAGCGCCACCAGAGGTACGAGTGCCCGTCGTGTGGACCGTCTCATCGGATCCCCCATCCGCATCGCCGAACCGGCGAGGCTGTTGTTCACCTGACGGCAACCTTCTGGCTGCCTGCCCCGAACCTAGACCGTGCAGAAGGGGCGGGACAACCGTCTGTGCGTCGCGGCGATGAATTGTCGGCCAGACTGGGCGCCATGACCGACGCCAGTGCCACCATTTCCGCCGTCTCCGTCTCGACGGCGCGCTCTGCCCCCAAGGCAGCGACCGCCATTGGGTGGGTGGTCGCGAGCAAGGGCGCTGTCCCTCGTCAGCTCGGGTTGAGTCGTGCCGCTCTCGAGGCGAACGGATTCGAGGGGAAGCTCGGGCAGGTGCTCGGTGTGCCGACAGCCGACGGCCTCGCGGTGGCCGTCGGTATCGGCGAGCCCGGCTCGATCGACGCCGCTGGTCTCCGATCGGCCGCGGCCGCATTCGCACGGGCGGCGTCGAAGCATGCCCACCTCGCTACCAACCTCGCCGACGTCGACGGTGTCGGGGCGAACGTCGCCGCACACGCCGTCACCGAGGGGGTCCTGCTCGCGTCGTACCGCTACACCGGGCTGAAGAACGAGCCGGCGAACGCCTCTCGTCTGGAGACGCTCACCTTGGTCGCCGGCGACAAGCGGGCGAAGGACGCCGAGAAAGGCGCCGACCGGGGCAAGATCGTTGCGTCGGCTGCGGCGTTCGCTCGGGAGCTCGCGAACACTCCGCCGACCTACCTCAACGCGAAGGACATCGCGGCCATGGCCGTCGACCTCGGCTCGGCTGCGGGCCTGCACGTCGAGGTGTTCAACAAGGATCAGCTCGAGCAGATGGGTTGCGGTGGCATGCTCGGCGTGAACCGAGGCTCGACCGAGCCGCCGCGGATGGTGAAGCTCACCTGGTCACCAAAGAACCCGACCGGTCACCTGGCGCTCGTCGGCAAGGGGATCATGTTCGACTCGGGTGGCATCTCGCTGAAGGGCCACGACGTGTTCCACCAGAACATGAAGATGGACATGTCCGGTGCGGCCGCGGTCCTCGCCACGATGACCGCGCTGAAGGACCTCAAGGTCAGAGCCAAGGTGACCGCCTGGCTGATGTGCACCGACAACATGCCGTCGGGCAGCGCACTGAAACTCGGCGACGTGTTGACGATGCGCAACGGCAAGACCGTCGAGATCCACAACACCGACGCCGAG
>JBGTCW010000024.1:0-13755 GCA_041748635.1 Ilumatobacteraceae bacterium
CGGTACTTCCAGGAGCCCGACCTCGTCGTCGTCGACCCGGATCCGGAGTGGATCGAGCGGGTGCGCGCAGGCCTGCCCGTGCTGCCCGCAGCGCGTCGTGCTCGCCTCGCGGAGCTGACGGGTCAGAACGCCGATGCCGAGTCGATCCTCGTGGTCACCGACCGCGATCAGGACGCGTACGTGCTTGCCGTCGCCAACGCGGGCGGCGACGCAGCACGTGCGCTCGTGCACGTGAAGGAGGCGTTCGCCGAGCAGGGTCAGCGGCCCGGTGTACCGGCGGCCGACCTCGCACGTCTGACTCGCCTCGAAGTCGAGGGCACGCTCACCGCAACACAGGCCAAGCAGGTGCTGGCGGAGATCGTGGCGAACGGTGGCGGCGATGCAACGGCCATCGCTGCGTCGAAGGGTTTCGAGGCGATGGACACCAGCGAGCTCGAGTCGATGGTCGACGACGCAATCGCGGCCCAGCCCGATGCGTGGGCGAAGTTCTGCGCTGGCGAGGCCAAGGCGATGGGAGCGCTCGTCGGCGCCGTGATGAAGGCCTCGAAGGGCCAAGCCGACGGCAAAGCCGTCACCGCACTGCTCGAACAGCGCCGCACCTGAGCGCCCAGTCCCCGGCAGTCCTCCGGGGTCGGGTCCGGGAGGACCGGGAGTGAGCTCCGACTCGTCGGAGGTTGGGGTGGATCATCACACTCGAACGATGGACTTCGAGATCCCCGCCGACATCCAGGACACCCTCGACCAGCTCGATGCATTCATCGACGCCGAGATCAAGCCGCTGGAGCAACAGGACGACAACATCCGGTTCTTCGATCACCGCCGTGAGTGGGCCCGCACCGACTTCGACAACGACGGTGTCCCACGGGCCGATTGGGAGGAACTCCTGCGCGAGATGCGGCGCCGGGCCGACGCGGCGGGATGGCTCCGCCTCGCGCTGCCGTCGGAGTTCGGTGGGCGCGACGCCAGCAACCTGAAGATGGCGATCATCCGCGAACACCTCGCCCACAAGGGCCTCGGCCTGCACAACGACCTCCAGAACGAGTCGTCGATCGTCGGCAACTTCCCGACGGTGCTGATGATGCGCGACTTCGGCACCGAACAGCAGAAGGTCGACTGGATGCCGGGTTTCCTCGATGGCACGCGGCGCCTGGCGTTCGGGCTCACCGAGCCGAACCACGGCAGCGACGCGACCTACATGGAGACCACGGCGGTGCGAGACGGCGACGAGTGGGTGATCAACGGGATGAAGCGATGGAACTCCGGGCTCCACCACGCCACGCACGACATCATCTTCGCCCGCACCTCGGGCGATCCAGGCAGCCCCAAGGGGATCAGTGCGTTCCTCGTGCCGACCGACGCGCCCGGATTCAACGTGGACTTCTTCTGGTGGACGTTCAACATGCCGACCGATCACGCCGAGGTGAGCCTCACCGACGTGCGCGTCGGCGCCGAGGCGCTCTTCGGTGAGGCAGATCGAGGCTTGGAGCTCGCGCAGCACTTCGTGCACGAGAACCGGATCCGCCAGGCCGCATCATCGCTCGGCGCCGCGCAGTACTGCATCGACGAGGCGGTCGCCTATGCGAACAACCGGACCACGTGGGGCAAGAAGCTGTCGGTCAATCAGGGCATCCAGTTCCCGCTCGTCGAGCTGCACACCGAAGCGGCGATGCTCCGTCAACTCGTTCGCTACACCGCATCGATGCTCGACCAGAAGCACCACATGGAGGTCACCCACCTGGTGGCCATGTGCAACTACCGCGCCAACCGCCTGGCGTGCGATGCCGCCGACCGCGCCATGCAGACGTGCGGCGGCGTCGGCTACTCGCGGCACATGCCCTTCGAGCACATCTACCGTCACCATCGTCGCTACCGGATCACCGAGGGCTCCGAGGAGATCCAGATGCGCAAGGTCGGCCAGCACCTCTTCGGCTTCGGCCGCAAGTGAAGTACGCCTGATCGTCGCAGTTCACTCGTCGCGTAGGCCGATCGACGAGGCCATCGCGGTGGCGGCGGCTCGGAAGAGCGCCTCGTCGTCGGTCACCACGTTGCGGGTCTGACCGAACAGCTCGAAGCTCAGGAGCCCGAACAGCTGCGACCACGCGGTGACGACGGCGAGCGTGGTCGCGTCGTCGACGTCGAGATCGATCTCCTGACGCAGGTCGGCAAACGAGGCCGCGAGCGACGGAGGAATGCGACGTTCGGGGATCGGGTCGAGCCCGTCGGCGTCGCGCACGATGCTCACCAGCGCCCGCGACACGCGAGTACCTGAGGTTGATGTGTCGTCGGGGGCCGCATACCCGGGGATCGGGGTGCCGTAGATCAACGCATAGTCGTGCCGGTGGGCGAGCGCCCACGCCCGAATGGCCAGCGCCGCGTCGACCCAGCGCTCGGCGGCTGGTCGGCCCCGACTGTGCTCGATCGCCGCTTCGGCATGATCGCCGAGCGAGTCGTACGCCTCGATGATGAGGGCGGTGAGGAGGTCGTCACGGCTCGCGAAGTACCGGTAGATGGCCGATGACACCATGCCGACGTCGCGCGCGACAGCGCGCAGCGAGAGGTCGATGGCACCGTCCTCGGCCACTCGCTTCGCTGCTGCCGCGAGGATCGCGGTGCGGACCTCGACTCGAGCGCGAGCCCGCGCGCCGGTGACGGTCGACTCGGCGGGTGTTTCGCTCATCGTCGCAGTATGGCAGAAGAGAGAGCAGTGCTCTTGCTTTCTTGTCGGGAGGGGAGTACGGTGCTCCCAAACGAGAGCAGTGCTCTCCAAACCGGAGGAGTGACGATGACCGATCACCAGACCACCCAGAACACCCAGACGAGCGGGACCACTCGCTACATGCAGCTCGACTGGTTCACCCGCAACGTGTTCAACCCGATCGTCTCCACCTGCACCAAGTGGGGCATCAGCATGTGGGGTTCACGTGTGCTGTCCGTGCCCGGACGAACCACGGGCGAGATCCGATCAACCCCGGTGAACGTCCTCACCATCGACGGACGCCGCTACCTCGTCGCACCGCGCGGTGAGACTCACTGGGTTCGCAACGTCCGTGTCGCTGGTGACTGCACGTTGCGTGTCGGCCGCCGTACAGAGGTCGTCCGCCTCGAGGAGTTGGACGACATCGCCAAGCCGGCGGTCCTCCGGCCGTACTTGCGTCGCTGGAAGTGGGAGGTCGGCCAGTTCTTCGACGGGGTGGGTCCAGACAGCACGGACGCCGAACTCCTCGCCATCGCCCCGAACCATCCCGTCTTCGAGATTCATCCGACCTGAGTCAGCGAATGTGGGACATCACGGATCTGAACCGTGTTGTCCGGTCAGGCTGGTGCGGTGGACGGCCGGTGCATCAATCGGGCGGGCAACGGGATGCGATCGGAGAACTTGGTGACGATCGGGCCCACCATGGCGGTGATCAGCACGTAGCCGGCGGCGAGCGCGCCGAGGTCGGGTCCGTCGACCAGCGACGAGCCGAGCGCGGCGATCACGATCGAGAACTCCCCTCGTGCGATCAAGACGGTGCCGGCACGCATTCGACCTCGCGGTGCCGCACCGGCCCGTCCGGCGGCGTACCAGCCCGTGGCGATCTTAGTGAACGCAGTGATCACGGCGAGGCCCGCCGCTGGACCCAATGCCCGGATGAGGTCCGCTGGGTCGATCTGGAACGAGAAGAACAGGAAGAACGTCGCTGCGAACAGATCGCGCAATGGTGAGATGAGGTCGTTGGCGCGTTCCTCGGCGCGACCGGACAGTGCGAGCCCGACGAGGAAGGCACCGATCGCACCGGACACCTCGAGCCGTTGTGCCACACCGGCGACGAGGAGCGTGATGCCGAAGACCGCGAGGATGAACGACTCGTCGGATCCACCGACGATCATGCCGCTCATCCGGCGTCCGTAGCGCAACGCGGCGAGCAGGATCAACGACACCGCAGCGAGCGCGATGAGCACGCTGGTCATCGTGGTGGCGAAACTCCCCCCGACGATCAGCGCTGCCACGACCGGCAGATACACCGCCATCGCCAGATCCTCCATGACGAGGATGTTCAGGACGGCTGGTGTCTCACGGTTGCCGAGTCGGCCCAGCTCGGACAGGACCTTGCTCACGACACCGGATGAACTGATCCAGGTGACGCCGCCCAGCAGGACCGCGGCGATCGGATCCCAGCCGAGCAGCAGCCCGAGTGCGACGCCCGGCAGTGCGTTGAGCACCATGTCGACGACGCCCGGCGCCAATCCCGTCCGCAGGCCGCTGCGCAACTCGACGTCGGAATACTCGAGACCGAGTGCGAACAGCAGCAGCAGCACACCGATCTCTGCAGCGATCTCGAAGAACTCGACCGACGCGTCGATCTGCACGAAGCCGCCCTCGCCCATCGCAAGTCCGGCGAGCAGGTAGAACGGGATCGCCGAGATGCCGAACCATCCGGCGGCGCGAGACAGCACCGCGAGCACGAGGACCAGCGCGCCGATCTCGACGAACGCGAGAGCGGCTTCGTCGGTCCCGGCAGCGAAGAGCATCGATCAGTGGGTCGGTCGCTCGATCTCGATCAGGGATGGATCAGCTCGCGCATGGAGGCGAGCCCCTCGACGGTGCCGACCGCAACGATCACGTCGCCGACGAGCAACGGGAACTCCGGTCCGGGTGCCGGGATCGACTGGCCATCGCGGATGACCGCGACGATCGATGATCCGGTCTTGGTCCGGTACATGCCGTCGCCGATCGTTGCGGCGGCCGCGGGCGACGACGGAAGGAGCTCGATCCACTCGATCGCCAGCCCTTCGATCTCCTGCTGGACCGCGGTCACCGCCTCGGTGACCCGGCTCGCTCCCAGGAGCTCCGACACGGTTCGGGTGTCGCTCGCCGTCAGGCTCACGATCGACGAACACCGGTCCGGATCGTCGGAGTCGTACACCAGGATCTCGCGCCGTCCGTCGTGATGAACGAGCACGCCCAGGTCGGTGCCGGTCTCGGTGGTGAACTCGTGTCGTACACCGACTCCCGGAAGTTTGGTCTCTTGCACCTCGGCCATGCCCCCAGTCTGCCAGCGAGGGGTGCACACAGCACCAGGCTCGATCTGGCCACCGCAACTACCGTGCACCCCATGAGCGAGGCCCCGAACAACGCTGGAACGCCGGTCGATGTCAAGCCGCGGTCGCGCGACGTCACCGACGGCATGCAGAAGGCGCCCTCGCGGGCGATGCTCCGTGCGGTCGGGATGGGCGACGACGACTGGGACAAGCCGCAGGTGGCCATCGCCTCGTCGTGGAACGAAGTGACGCCGTGCAACATGACGTTGCGCAAGCTCGCCGAGCACGCCAAGGTCGGCGTCCGCGAGGCCGGAGGATTTCCGCTCGAGTTCGGCACGATCACCGTCAGCGACGGCATCTCGATGGGCCACGAGGGGATGCGGGCCTCGCTCGTCTCGCGCGAAGTGATCACCGACTCGGTCGAGACCGTGATGCACGCCGAGCGTTTCGACGGGTTTGTCGGACTGGCCGGGTGCGACAAGTCGATCCCGGCGATGCTGATGGCTGCCGCACGGCTCGACCTCGCGAGCGTGTTCGTCTACAACGGCTCGACGATGCCGGGAGAACACAACGGCGATGCGCTCGACATCACGAGCGTGTTCGAGGCGGTCGGCGCTCGCGCCGCCGGCACCATCACCGACGACGAACTCCACGCCATCGAGTCGAAGGCCTGCCCCGGCGAGGGGGCCTGCGGCGGGATGTTCACGGCGAACACGATGAGCTCGATCGCCGAAGCGATCGGGATGAGCCTGCCCGGCACGGCGTCGCCGCCGGCGATCGACGGGCGTCGTGAGGGTGACGCCGAACGGGCAGGAGCAGCCGTCGTCAACCTGCTACGCCTCGGGATCACGCCTCGTCAGATCATGACCAAGCAGGCGTTCGAGAACGCGATCGCCGTCACCTCGGCGCTCGGCGGTTCGACGAACGCGGTGCTGCACCTGCTCGCGCTCGCCAACGAGGCCCGGGTCGACCTCGACCTCGACGACTTCAACCGCATCGCCGACCGGGTCCCGCACCTGGCCGACATGAAACCGGGCGGGAAGTTCCACATGAGCGACCTCGATCGCGTCGGTGGCGTACCCGTCGTGCTGAAGCTGCTGCTCGACGCCGGACTGCTGCACGGCGACGTGATGACGGTCACCGGCAAGACGATGGCCGAGAACCTCGCCGAGATCGATCCCCCCGCCGCAGACGGCGTGGTCGTGCACCCGCTCGATGCGCCCATCCACACCGCTGGCGGCATCAACATCCTCACCGGGTCGCTCGCGCCGAAGGGGGCGGTGGTGAAGGTCGCGGGACTGTCCGCCGATCAGATGCAGTTCGAGGGCCCGGCGCGGGTCTTCGACGACGAGTCGTTCGCCATGGAGGCGATCCTGGCGGGCGACATCGAGCCCGGCACGGTGATCGTGATCCGCTACGAGGGGCCGAAGGGCGGCCCCGGTATGCGTGAGATGCTCGCCATCACCGGAGCGCTCAAGGGCGCCGGTCGTGGTTCGGACTGTGCGCTGATCACCGACGGCAGATTCTCCGGCGGCACCTGGGGGTTCTGCATCGGCCACGTCGCTCCGGAGGCGACCGACGGGGGACCGATCGCGTTCGTGCGCGACGGCGACCTGATCCGCATCGACGTGCCGACCAAGTCGCTCGACCTGCTCGTCGACACCGCGGAACTCGCCAACCGGATGGATGGCTGGCAGCCGAACCCGCCTCGCTACACCACCGGCGTGCTGGGCAAGTACGCCAAGCTCGTGCAAGGCGCCGAGACGGGGGCGATCACCAACACGCTCTGAGCATCGACCGTCGCGTCGGCAGTCGAGGCGTGCGCAGTAGCATCGACAGCACCGACTGGTTCACCGACCCCTTCACCGACCGAACCCACAGGACGTGCCGATGGGCATACATATCGGCATCGAGCACCGCACGACGTACCGCTTCGATCGACTCGTTCGGCTCCACCCGCACGTTGTGCGGCTGCGTCCTGCCCCCCATTCTCGGACGCCGATCCTTGCGTACAGCCTGCGTGTCTCGCCGAGCGAGCACTTCGTCAACTGGCAGCAGGATCCGTTCGGCAACTTCATGGCCCGCTTGGTGTTCCCCGAGCCGGCCGAGGTGCTCGACATCACCGTCGACCTGATCGCCGATCTCACGGTGATCAACCCGTTCGACTTCTTCGTCGAGGAATCGGCCAAGTCGTTCCCGTTCGCCTACGAACCGCAGCTGGCCAAGGACCTCGAGCCGTACCTGCAACCAGACGGTGCGGTCGGGCCTGCGTTGCAGAAGTGGCTCTCCGGGGTCGTCGTTCCCGCTGCCGGCACCCCCATCGCCGACTTCCTCGTCGAACTGAACCGGCGTCTGTACCAGGACATCGCCTACTCGGTCCGGATGGATCCGGGGGTACAGACACCCGAGGACACGCTGACCCTCGGGATCGGCTCATGTCGCGACACCGGCTGGTTGCTCGTCGACGCACTGCGGCGACTGGGGCTCGCCGCGCGATTCGTATCGGGCTACCTGGTCCAGCTCACCTCCGACCGGCCGTCGCTGAGCGGCGCCGACGGACCAGCGGCGGACTTCACCGACCTGCATGCGTGGGCGGAGGTGTTCATTCCTGGCGCCGGCTGGGTCGGCCTCGATCCCACCTCCGGTCTGTTCGCGGGCGAAGGCCACATTCCATTGGCGTGCACGCCGCATCCGACCACCGCTGCGCCGATTTCCGGCCGCACCGGTGTCGCCGAGGTGGAGTTCGACTTCTCCAACACCGTCCACCGCGTCCGAGAGGACCCGCGCGTCACGCTGCCCTACACGCCCGCGCAGTGGACGCGAATCGACGAACTGGGTCAGGCCGTCGATCAGCGCCTCGAAGCGGGCGACGTGCGGCTCACGATGGGCGGCGAGCCGACCTTCGTGTCGATCGACGACATGGAGGGCGACGAGTGGAACACGGCCGCAGACGGTGAGGCCAAGCGCGCGTTGGCCCTCGACTTGGCGCTTCGTCTGCACGACCGATTCGCCTCCGGCGGATTGATCCAGCACGGTCAAGGGAAGTGGTATCCGGGCGAGGCGCTTCCGCGCTGGCAACTCGGCATCGTGTGGCGCAACGACGGCAAGTCGTTGTGGACGCGACGCGACCTGCTCGCCGACCCATCGCGACCGGCGACGGCGACGGCGACGATCGAGGACGCTCGTCGTGTCGCCGGTGGGATCGCAGCTCGATTCGGACTCGAGGCCGACCGCGTCATCGCCGCGTTCGAGGATCCGATCGACGAGGCGTGGCGCGAGGCCCGGCTCCCGAGCGGGGACCCGCCGGCGCTCGACGTCGAACCGACCGAGGCCGATCAGCTCGACCAGCCCGACGCCCGCCTCCGACTGGTGGAACGTCTCCGCGGATCGGTGACCGATCCTGCCGGGTTCGTGATGCCCCTGCATCCAGCGCCGGACGGCAGCGGGTGGCGCACCACGTCGTGGAACCTCCGCCGCGGACGCCTGTACCTGATCGCCGGCGACTCACCGGTCGGTCTCCGGCTTCCACTCGACTCGTTGACCTGGTCGCCGCTGCCGGCCGACTTCGAGCGGTCACCCTTCGAGGTGCGCGATGACCTTCCCGCACCGGGGTCATTGCCGGCCTCTGCAACGATCGTCGATCTCCACGAGGCCGCACCGACTGCGCTTGCGGTCGAGGTCCGTGACGGCCATGTCCGTGTCTTCCTCCCACCGCTCCAGAACGCCGACCATGCGGTCGAACTGCTGAGCGTGGTCGAGTCGGTTGCCGTGGAGCTCGACTGCGCCCTCGTGATCGAGGGCTATCCGTTGCCGCGCGACCCCCGGCTCACCACGTTGATCGTCACGCCCGACCCGGGTGTGATCGAGGTCAACGTGCAACCCAGCGCATCGTGGCCGGAACTGCGCGATGTCGTCGAGACGTTGTACGAGGAGGCTCGGCTCACCCGATTGGGGACCGAGAAGTTCGCCATCGACGGCAGCCACACGGGCACCGGTGGTGGCAACCACGTGACGTTGGGGGGCGCAACACCGGCCGACAGCCCCGTGCTGCGTCGCCCCGATCTCCTGCGGAGCATGGTGACGTTCTGGCAGCACCACCCGTCGCTGTCCTACCTGTTCTCGGGTCAGTTCATCGGGCCGACCAGCCAGGCACCACGGGTCGACGAGGGTCGCGTCGACACCGTCTACGAACTCGAGATCGCGTTCGCCGAACTCGAGCGTCAGGGCGACGATGTGCCACCGTGGATGGTCGATCGCCTGCTGCGGCACCTGCTCGTCGACCTCACGGGCAACACCCACCGGTCCGAGTTCTGCATCGACAAACTCTTCAGTCCCGACACCGAACGCGGCCGCTTGGGCATCGTCGAGCTCCGCGCCTTCGAGATGCCACCGCATCCGCAGATGGCGCTGGTGCAGTCGCTGCTCGTCCGTGCGCTCGTCGCTCGATTCTGGGACGAGCCGTACTCGGGCCGTCTCGTGCGCTGGGGGACCGATCTCTACGACCGCTATCTCCTTCCCTGGTACGTCCGTGCCGACATCCACGACGTCGTCGCCGACCTCCGCCGTCATGATCTCGACTTCGACATCGCGTGGCTCGAACCGTTCCTCGAGTTCCGTTTCCCGCTCGTCGGCGAAGTCGAGTTGGACGACGTCCGACTCGAACTGCGCCGATCGATCGAGCCGTGGCACGTGCTCGGCGAGGAAGTCGCTGATTCGGGTACCGCTCGATACGTCGATTCCTCGGTGGAACGGCTGCAAGTGCTCGTCGAAGGATTCAACGAAGTCCGCCACATTCTGACGTGCAATGGTGTTCCGGTGCCGCTGCACGCCACCAGCACGCCCGGCACTGGCGTGGCTGGCGTCCGATTCAAGGCGTGGGCACCCTGGTCCGCATTGCACCCCACCATCGATGCGCACGGCCCACTCGTGTTCGACCTCATCGATCGCTGGAGCTCGAAGTCCGTCGGCGGCTGCACGTACGAGGTGTCACATCCCGGTGGACGCTCGTACGACACGTTCCCGGTGACCGCCGCCGAGGCCGAGGCGCGTCGGTGCAGCCGGTTCTTCAGGCACGGTCACACCCCCGGTGCCGCCGATGTCGCCGAGCTCGACCGTCTCGCTGCCACGGTGCAACGCGAGTACGCCCGCACACTCGACCTTCGCCGCCACGCCGCAATCGACTGATGATGCTGTGACCGCCGTCCCGACCGCCGATCCGATCGCGGGCTACCGCCCGTTGGGTGACGGCCACGACGAGATGATGAACGCCGGCGGCCGCGTCCGTGACCACTGGTCCGGCCTGATGGACGCGTATCGGACCCTCGGGGCAGGTGAACTGACACGCCGTCACGGTGAGATCCAACGCCTGCTGGAAGAAGACGGCGTCACCTACAACGTCGGTGGGGAGGATGGGCGACCGGAGCGGCCGTGGTTGCTCGATCCGGTGCCGCTCGTGCTGCCTCACGATGAATGGAGTGCCATCGAACGAGGCATGATCCAACGGGCCGAGCTGCTCGACGTCGTCCTCACCGATCTGTACGGGGAACGCCGACTGCTCCGGTCTCGGGTCATCCCGCCCGAGATGATCCTGTCCGACCCGCAGTTCTTCCGGGCCTGTGACCGCATCACGCTGCCTGGTGACAAGCAGCTGGTGGTGTTCGGCATGGACATTGCCCGCGCGGACGACGGACGTTGGCTGGTGCTCGGGCATCGGGCGCAAGCACCATCCGGTGCGGCGTACGCGCTCGAGAATCGCCGCGTCCTGTCGCGCGTGTTCCCGCACATCTTCCGCCAAACCGGCGTCCAGCGGTTGGCGCCCTTCGTGCAGGCCCTGCGGTCGGCGCTGCTGGCTGCCGCGCCGGTCGGCGTCGAGGACCCGTCGATCGTGATCCTGTCGCCGGGCTCGCTGTCGGAGACCGCGTTCGAACATGCGTCGCTCGCGGCGCAGCTCGGCTGCCCGCTGGTGGAGGGCTCCGACTTCACCCTTCGTGACGGTCGAATCGGTCTGCGAACCGTGAGTGGCTGGGTGCCGGTGCACGTCATCCTCCGTCGGGTCGACGCGGGGTTCTGTGATCCCCTCGCACTCCGTTCTGATTCGACGCTCGGCATTCCCGGTCTGGTCGACGCATGCCGGGCCGGCACCGTGAGCGTGGTCAACACGCTCGGGTCGGGGATTCTCGAGAACGCCGGGCTCACCAGCCTGATGCCGTCGTTGTCCCGGCACCTCCTCGGGAGCGATCTGCTGCTCGACTCCGCTCCCTCGTGGTGGTGCGGCGACGCCGTCGGTCGTTCGCACGTGCTTGCGAACCTGGGGTCACTCGTGGTTCGTCCACTCTCACGTGCCTCGCTCGAGTACTCGATCGACACCACACGGAGCGACGCTGCGGAGATCGACGCCCTGCGCCGACGAATCGAGGCGCACCCGGAGCAGTGGGTGGGCCAGGAGCGGCTCACTCCAGCGTCCACACCGGTGCTCCACGACGATCGCGTCCATCCCCGACCGGCCGTGTTGCGATCGTTCGCCGTCGCGGGCGGCGACTCCTACATCGCACTGCTCGGAGGCCTGGGCAGAACGGCGTCCGGCGACGCCGACGCGCCGATCACGAATCGGACAGGTGCGAGCTCGAAGGACATCTGGGTGCTCGGCTCCGAGTCGCAGAGCCAGTTCGACCTCTGGCCGTCCGACGATGCCGTGCCGCTCCATGCACCGGCTGATGCGCTGCCGGCCAGAGCTGCAGAGCACTTCTTCTGGCTCGGTCGATACGCCGAACGCGCCGAGAGCACGGTGCGCGTCATCCGGACGGTCACGGCCCGCAGCGACGAGTTCGCCAACACCGCGACCGGTCCGGGACGGGCGTCGCTCACGGTGCTGCTCGAAGCGCTGACGCGGCTCACTGGCACCTATCCAGGCTTCGTCGGCGACGACGCAGCAACGCTGTTCGAGGACCCGACCGGCGAGATGTTCTCGCTCATCGTCGACGATCGCCGCCCGGGCACGGTCGCCCACGCGGTCCGACACATGTTCAACGCCCTCGACGTGGTGCGCGATCAGCTGTCGGTCGATACGTGGCTCGTCGTCGGCTCGCTGCAGCGAGAACTCGAGCGTCTCGAGCGCTCGGTCGATGCTCCGGACAGTGGCGACCGGGACGACGCGATGACGGGCGTGCTCAGCGAGATGCTCCAGGGGCTCTTGTCGCTGTCGGGTCTTGCGAACGAGTCGATGGTCCGCGATCTGGGTTGGCAGTTCATGGAGGCAGGGCGGCGGATCGAGCGAGGGATCCACATCGCAACGTTGGTGGGGACCACCTTCGGCACACAGCGCAGCGCACCCGTGGAACGGCTCGTCGTCGAGTCGGTGCTGATCGCCGGCGAGAGCATCATCACGTCGCGTCGGCGTTACCGGTCGCGAGAGTTTCCGTCGACCACGATCGAACTCCTCCTCGCCGATGCCGGCAACCCACGCTCGCTGCATTTCCAGATCGCGAGACTCGCTGAGAGCATGGCGCTGATCGGCGCCGACCGGACGGTCGAGGGGACGGCGTCGGCGTCGGCGACGATGCTCGACGAGGTGCATCGGCTCGTCGCGTCGACGAACTTCGCACAACTCGCCGACGTCGACCAGTTCGGTCGTCGGCCTGGACTCGACGCATTCGTCGGCCTCGTCCGTACCAAGCTGGCAGCGATCTCGAACGCCATCGCGAGGGAATCGTTCACGCGCCAACACCCGCAACGTTCGATGGTCGTCCCGATCGATCGAACTCAGCCGATCGCTGCGTTCGGGACGCCGTCGGGGAGCCAGGCGTGATCTACGAGGTGCTGCACACGACGCAGTACGACTACGACGCTCCCGTCGAGTCGAGCTTCGCCGAGGTCCGCCAGTTGCCGGACGATGTCGATGGCCAGCGGTGTGTTCGCCGCGAGGTCACGATCGATCCGGATCCCGAGTACCTGCGCGAGCATCGGGACTACTTCGGCAATCTCACCGCAACGGTGGTGATCCGCGAGCCACACACCCGCCTGGTGGTCACCAGTTCCAGCAGGATCGACACCTCCGGTCGTGCGACCGGATTCGGCGACGAGGGCGCGCAGTCGTGGACGTCGTATACGGCCGCGCGGAGCGACCCCGACGACCTCGATGCCATCGAGTTCTCGCTCGATTCGAGGCGTGTGACGCGTTCCACGCAACTGGCCGACTACGCACGGCCATCGTTCGGAGACGGCGTGTCACTCGCCGACGGCGTCGTCTCGCTGTGCGCTCGGGTGCACGCCGACTTCGAGTTCGACACCGAGGCGACCCAGGTCGACACGCGGCTCGAAGACGTGTTGCAAATGCGCAAGGGCGTCTGCCAGGACTTCTCGCACGTCATGATCGGGTCGTTGCGTTCGCTCGGGCTCGCAGCGTGTTACGTCAGCGGGTATCTCGAGACCGAGCCGCCGCCGGGCAAACCCCGCCTGGCCGGCGTCGATCGCACCCACGCCTGGGTCGGCGTTCACCTGGGCAGCGGTCGATGGATCGGCATCGATCCCACCAACGATCAGGTCGCCGGGCCCCGGTACGTCACTGCCGCTCGCGGCCGCGACTACGCCGACGTTCCCCCGTTGAAGGGGATCATCTTCACCGAGGCCGAGAAGAGCCGCCTCACGGTGTCGGTGGACGTGGCTGCGCAGTAGCCCGCGGGATCGCCGTTAGCGTCGCAGCATGCAGCCGTCACCATGTTCGGTCTGCCAGCAACT